>CAYUNA010000138.1:0-9195 GCA_964445895.1 uncultured Saprospiraceae bacterium
GGTATCCGCTACCCGCGCTTAATTCAACAGCATTGCCCTTTAGGGGTCGGGGGTGATGAATGGTAAACTGAGATTGCAAAACTTTGTACACTCCCAAAGAACGAAATTGTGATTAAAAATCATCAAAGTAATGACCAAGTCGAGAGGTAAGTCCGCGTACTTATGCTCACCGCAGGTATTTAAAACGCTCTAAACTAAGTTCTTTAGGATTGTTTCAAAAGCGTTTGAGCAATAAAAGATTCGCTGACCAAACGCCTTACCGAAATCCCCTCTTTCTCACCTTCAACTGTCACTTATTTGACAAAACACTATTAAGAAACCCCTGATTTTACTGCAAATTCGTTTATCTCTTTTTTTTATATTCAAAAAAAAATCTTACATTTGCTTACCGTATTTCAACTTATGTATCCTTCCGTATTATAGTAGTTACTTTTAATTTATAAGGTCTAAATGATTGTAAATCAAAATATCAAAACACTATTTTATCCTCTCCTACTTTTTACAAAAAACATTAATGCATCAACCTCAAATTGATGAACTGTCCTAATGGAGCAATAAATTTTACATGAAACTTAAATTTCACTAATTGTATGAAAAAAATCCTTTACACATTTTTTGTAATTGCGGCTTTTCTGGTTGCACCTAATTTACTTTGGGCACAACGTACGATCAGCGGTACAATTACTGACGTAGAAAATGGAGAACCACTCATTGGCGCCAATGTAATTGCACGAGGTTTACCTGTAGGAACAGTTGCAGATATTGATGGAAAATATAGTATTTCAATACCTGAGACGACTACAGAACTTTTCTTTTCCTATACTGGCTATGCCGAACAAGCAATCAAATTAGGCGCGTCAAACACCGTCGATGTACAGATGTCAGCAGGCACAATTCTCGACGAGGTTGTCGTTATCGGCTACGGAACAGTGAAGCGTGACGATGCCACAGGTTCTATCCAAACCGTTGATACCGAGGTATTTAACAAAGGTGCAATTTCATCTCCACAAGAATTATTAGCAGGAAAAGTAGCAGGGGTGCAAATCACTTCCAACAGTGGTGCGCCAGGCGAAGGCTCGACAATTCGGATTCGGGGTGGCTCATCATTGAGTGCATCGAACGACCCATTAATTGTCGTTGATGGAGTACCGCTGGACAATGGCGGCGTGGCTGGTAGTCGGAATGCGCTGAATTTTATCAATCCAAACGATATTGAAACTTTTACGGTTTTGAAAGATGCCTCGGCAACGGCAATTTATGGGTCAAGAGCATCGAATGGAGTGATTTTAATTACCACCAAAAAAGGAAGTTTGGGTAAAAAAATCACAGTCAATTACGTTGGAGATGTCTCGTTTGGCAACAATATCGAAAACCTCGATGTGTTTGACGCTGATGAATTTAGAAATTATGTGGCAGAACAAGCTCCCGAAGCAGATTCCCTTTTGGGCAGTGCCAACACCAACTGGCAAGACGAAATCTACGAAACCGCAGTTGGTCACAATCACAATTTAACGCTATCAGGCGGTATTGGAAATGTATTGCCATATCGGATTTCATTCGGACTTACGGATAGAAAAGGGGTTTTAAAAACAGATGAATTTAAGCGTCAAACGATCGCGTTAAACTTATCGCCAAAGTTTTTAGACAATAGATTGCAATTCAATTTGAACACAAAGTTCATGAATATTGACAACCGTTTTGGAAATAGAGGAGCGATTGGTTCGGCAGTGAGTTTTGACCCAACACAGGCGGTTTTAGACCCGGATAGTCCTTATGGCGGTTACACCACGTTTACCAATGCAGCAGGTTTGCCGAATACGCTTGCACCTGCGAATCCGTTGGCGTTATTGAATTTGACGGACGACCGCGCGAATGTAAAACGCTACGTTTTGAATGGAACGGTAGATTATCGGTTTGGATTTTTGCCGGAATTGCGGGCGAATTTGAGCCTGGGTTATGATTATTCCAAAGGAGAAGGAACGAAAGATGAGCCACAGGAAGCATCCTTTGTTTACAATGAATTGACGGGGGGCGGAACGGATAATGAATATAATGAAACGAAGAAAAATGAGTTGCTGGAGTTTTATTTAAATTATGTTAAAGAGTTGGGAGACAATAAATTAGATGTGATGGGTGGTTACTCTTGGCAGCGATTTTATTTTGATAAAACACAATTAAATTCGGATGTAAATAATACACCAAATTTGACTTTTAATACAAAAGATGCAGGAGAACTATACTTGCTTTCTTTGTTTGGTCGAGTCAATTATTCGATTATGGATAAGTATTTATTTACGGCTACGTTGCGGCGCGATGCCTCTTCACGATTTTCACCAGATGACCGTTGGGGATTGTTTCCAGCAGCAGCGTTTGCCTGGAAAATTATTGAAAATCCGAAAGGCAATAAACCACTCAACATGCTAAAATTACGCCTTGGCTATGGTGTAACCGGACAGCAGGATATTGGTTCATATTACGAATATTTGTCGCAATACGTATCAAGTATCAACGGGGCGAGTTACCAGTTTGAAGATGACTTTGTGACAACCATTCGACCAAACGGCTATGATGCCAACATTAAATGGGAAGAAACGACCACTTATAATATAGGTGTCGATTATGGTATTTTTAACAATAGAATTAATGGTTCGGTAGAGTTCTATTTAAGAAAAACGAAAGACTTATTGAACTTCATTCCAGTTGCGGCGGGTACAAATTTGACTAATTTCATCAATACCAATGTTGGAGATTTGGAAAATAAAGGAGTCGAACTTTCTATCAACGTTGTGCCTATCAAAAAGGAAAAAATGACCTGGGATGTTGGATTTAACGTCACGCGCAATACGAACGAAATCACCAAATTAACCGCAACGGACGACCCTGACTATCAAGGCGTTTTAACAGGTGGAATTTCTGGAGGTGTCGGGAATACAATTCAAATACACAGTGTAGGTTTTGCGGCGAATTCATTTTACGTTTATGAGCAAGTTTATGACGATGCAGGCAATCCAATTGAAGGGTTGTATGTTGACCAAAACGACGATGGAGTCATCAATGAACAAGACCGCTATCGTTACGAAAACCCTGCACCACAGTACTTTTTCGGTTTAACTTCATCTTTTTCTTATGATAATTTGACGCTGTCATTGGCGGCTCGTTCCAACGTTGGCAACTACGTTTACAATAATTTACAATCTGACCATTCTGCTTTTAGTCGCTTATATCAACCTACGGGTTATTACCAAAACGGTTTGACAGATGTTCGGGAAGTAGGTTTTGAAAATCAACAATATTTGAGCGATTTCTTCATTCAAAATGGTTCATTTTTGCGAGTAGATTACATTTCGTTAAGCTATCGATTAGATGATTTATTAAAAAACAAATTCGGATTGACGCTTTCTGCAACGGTGCAAAATCCAATATTGATCACAAATTATACTGGCATCGACCCTGAGATTAATAATGGTATTGACGGGAATATTTACCCTCGAACACGGACATTTGTACTGGGGGTAAATGCACAGTTTTAAACAATGAAGCCTCCAGTTTTTAAATTAAGGAACACGAAATAATAAATTCATTTAAATATGATACAATCTTATAAAAAACTAATTTTTCTACTGCTCGGAACAGCGTTAATCGGAACGTCTTGTTTCAACGACTTGAATACCGTACCAATTGACCCAGATATTCAGACGGCGGAATTGGTCTTCGATTCACCTGAATCCTATCGACAGGTATTGGCAAAATTGTACGCAGGTTTGGCAGTCAGTGGTCAAGAAGGTCCGGCTGGTCAGCCAGATATTTCTGGTATTGATGAAGGGTTTGGGCAATATTTGCGGGGTTTTTGGTATCATCAAGAGTTGCCAACAGATGAAGCTGTAATTGGCTGGGCAGATCAGACCATTAAAGATTTTCATGAGCAAGATTGGACGTCGAGTGATGTTTTTATCAGTGCTTTTTATAGCCGTATTTTTTATCAAATTTCGTTGTGTAATGAATATTTACGGGAGACGACAGATGAAAAATTGGACAGCCGTGGTGTGGACGCTGGTTTAAAAACGGAAATTCAAACCTACCGTGCGGAAGCTCGCTATTTACGGGCATTGAGCTATTGGCACGCCTTAGACCATTTTAGAAATGTGCCTTTTGTGACGGAAGACGACGCAGTTGGGTCTTTCTTTCCAGAACAAATTGCAGCAACGGATTTATACAATTATATTGAGTCAGAATTAAAAGAAATAGAGACCTTATTGATTGAGCCACAACAAAACGAATATGCTCGGGCAGATCAAGCAGCTGCATGGATGGTTTTGGCAAAATTATACTTAAATGCAGAAGTTTATGCTGGTAAAACAGCTTATACAGATTGCATTACTTATTGTAATAAAATCATCAATGCTGGTTATACTTTGGAAGAAGAATATGCGCATCTGTTCCTGGCAGACAATCATACCTCCAATGAAATTATCTTCCCCGTTGCCTTTGACGGTATCAATACGCGAACGTGGGGCGGCACAACTTTTATCATTCACGCAGCTATTGGTGGCAATATGAATCCGACCGATTTTGGCGTAGATAATGGTTGGGGTGGCACACGTTCAACGTCGGCTTTGGTAGAAAAATTTCCAGCAATTGCAGGTAATGCAGGTGGTGGTTTAATTGTCGCACCACAGTCGGGTGAAGAATATCCAGTGGAGCAAGAATATTATGTACCGGGGTCATTCATCATGTGGAATCCAGCGAATGCACCAGTGTTGATTTCCGTTAATAACGATGGCATTTATGAAGGTTATATTAATGTACCAGAAGACAATTCAGAGTTTAAGTTTACGCCTGCCCGAAGTTTTAATAACAACTTAGGAGACGACGGCGCAGATGGAACATTAGAGGCAAACGGTGATAATATCGTCATTGCAGAAGCGGGTTTTTACCTTTTTAATCTGGACTTAAATGCCATGACTTATTCCTTAGAAAAAACAGATTGGGGCTTGATTGGTTCGGCAACGGCAGGTGGTTGGGATAGTGACCAGGACATGACTTATAATGCGTCAACAGGGGCATGGGAAATCACTACGACTTTGACTCCAGGACAGATTAAATTCCGCGCCAATGACGCCTGGGATTTGGAATATGGTGACAATTTAGCTGATGCGATTTTAGATATTGCAGGGTCAAATATTGAAATAGCTGCTGGCGGTACTTATTTCATTCAATTATTTTTAGATACGCCAGACCACACTTATTCTATTGAAACACAGACAGTTGACAATCGAGCTATGTTTTATACTGATGGTCAAACGTTAGAAATTGACCGTATTTCAGAATTTGTAGAAGGCTATCCTTCCACCAAATTTAAAAACATTACCAGTAATGGCGAGCAAGGGTCAAATTTGACTTGGGCAGATACAGATTTTCCAATGTTTCGTTTGGCAGATGTCTATTTGATGTACGCAGAAGCAGTCATGCAAGGTGGCTCAGGTGGCGACATGGCAACGGCTTTGGACTTGGTGAATCAGGTAAGAACACGAGCTTACGGCGAGCCAGGTGGCAACATCACTATGGCTGATTTGACGCTGCCATTTTTATTGGATGAACGTGGTCGGGAGTTGCACTGGGAATGCCACCGACGAACGGATTTGGTGCGTTTTGGACAATTTACAGATGGCGATTATTTGTGGCCATTTAAAGGAGGTGTACCAGAAGGGACGACCGTTAGTGAGACATTCGATGTATATCCAATTCCAGCGGCAGATTTGGGTGCAAACCCTAATTTAGAACAGAATGATGGATATTAAGTGCCTCGTAGTAATTAGAAACGACAATTATTTTGTTTGTAAGTCTTTTTCTGAAAATTTTAAATTAATAATAGACCTTATGGAACGCGAATTAAATAAACTCCGGTTCTTGAACCAGCAGATTTTGGTTTCATTTTGTGCTTTGAAAGTCCGATTTATGTTGATATAATGAGGATTTTCAAAGTGCAAAATGAGCGCAAAAGATGCCTTCAAGAATCGAAGGTTATTTAGTTCGCGTTCCTATAAATGAGGTTGAGAGCAAAATATCAAATAAGATGTTTAAAAATTATATTCTTTTCGCTTTAACAGTTATCGGGTTATGCACTGCCTGTGATGATGGCCCAAACGACCCGGTATTACAATTAGGCGCAGCACCAACAATTACGGCACCTGCTCCAAATACGGCTTATGTTTTAGATGAAAATACACCAAATGCAGTAGTCGAAGTGGTGACCTGGACAGCCGCAGATTTTGGATACGATGCCGCAGTAACTTATAGAGCCATGATAGATGCCGCAGGCAATGATTTTGCCGATGCCGTAACGCTTGGCGCAACAAATACATTAACTTTTGACAGCTATACGATGGGGCAACTGAACAATGTTTTATTGGCAAAAGGGCTGCCATTTGGTTTTGATAATCCATTGGAACTTCGGATTTGTGCAGACGTAGGCAGCGGAGTGGAACAATTGTGCTCGGAGGCAATACCAATCACCGTGAATCCGTATCAGGCGGAAGTTGTTTATCCATTTTTAACTGTACCAGGCGATTATCAGGATTGGAATCCAGGTGATGAAAATTACAAAGTTTTTTCGCGCAAAAGCGATGAAATTTACGAAGGCTACATCTATTTTGACTTAGAAATTGCCAATTATAAATTTGCACAAGGCTTGAGTTGGGATGTAAATTGGGGTGATATCGAGCCGGATGGCATACTCGATGCTGGAGGTGTTGATAATAACATCATGACTGATGGAGGTGTAGGATTGTATCGTCTGACAGTCAACTTAAATGAATTGACTCATACTCAATTGAAAACAGATTGGGGCGTACTTGGAGATGCTACCGCAGGGGGTTGGGACACTGATACTGATTTGATATGGGATACTGACCGCGAAGTGTTGACAGTAACGCTGGACTTAACCGTAGGCGAGCTTAAATTTCGGGCCAATGATTCTGATGATGTCAATTTTGGTGACGATTTTACCAACGGTACCTTGGAGGCAGATGGTTTAAATATTCCAATCACCGAAGCAGGCAATTATACGATTGATTTAATGTTGAATCAATCTGATTATGCTTACACATTGACCAAAAACTAATAATTATTCACTAATTCTGTAATAGACTTATGAATGAGATTTGAACGGGCTTTAAACTTGCTCAACCTCATTTGTAAAGTCTAATTCATAATTTAAATTTTAAAACATGTTTAAAAATCTACTTTCGACTTTAATACTTTTCGCTTTGGCGACTAACTTTGTCGTAGCGCAATCCATTGGCATCATTGGTTCTGCTACCCCGGACGGCTGGGATGCGGATACAGATATGACTCAAGATGCCATGAATCCAGACATTTGGACAATTTCGATGGACTTAATAACTGGAGCAACGAAATTTCGACAAGATGATGCCTGGGATGTAAATTGGGGTGCAGCGGATTTTCCATCAGGTGTAGGCACACAAGGTGGTGACGACATTCCAACACCAGGCGGTTCTTATGACATTACCTTCAACTCTGCAACGGGTGAATACACCTTTGTACCAACGGGTACGACATTCCCCGCAATTGGCATTATCGGTACAGCTACTCCAGGTGGCTGGGATAACGACACGGACATGGTGCAAAACGCAGACGTACCAACGGTTTGGACTTTGGAAATCGAATTGGTAGACGGCGAGGCAAAATTCCGTGCCAATGATGATTGGGTAGATAGCTGGGGGGCAGTGGATTTTCCAACAGGTATAGGTGCGCCAAGTGAAAATATTCCAGTAGTTGGCGGCAACTATTTGGTAACGTTCAATACGGCAACGACGGAGTATAGTTTTGAGTTGTTGACACCAGTTTATACGACAATTGGTTTGATTGGAGATTCTACTCCAGGCGGCTGGGATGAAGATACGGACATGGTACAAAGCCCGGTTGATCCCAATATGTGGTCATTGAATGTAACCTTAATTGATGGTTCGGCAAAATTCCGTGCAGAAGATGGTTGGGATATTGCTTGGGGTGCTCTTGATTTTCCAATGGGTACTGCTGTGATGCCGGGTGACGATATTCCAGTTGTTGCAGGGGAATACAACGTTACTTTTAACTCTTTGACGGGTGAGTACAACTTTGGTTCTCCATTGGCTATTTTCAACACTGTTGGTATCCTTGGAACGGCGACACCAAATGGTTTTGATAGCGATATTGACATGAATCAAGACCCTGTAAACCCTGACCAATGGACGATTGAAATCGCTTTGCAGGCAGGTGAGTTAAAATTTCGTGCAGAAGACGATTGGGCAGTAAATTGGGGAGACGATGGTTTTCCAACAGGTACAGGTACACAAGATGGACCAAATATTATGATTCCTTTTGCGGATAATTACGAAATTTCTTTCAATGCAACCACTGGCGAATACATTTTGTCTCCAGGTGTATCCTGGGGTATGATTGGTCCTGCTTCTCCGACAGGCAACTGGGATGAAGACATTGATATGGAATCTTTGAGTAGTGAAATTGGCAATGAATGGAATGCATTCTTTACCGTTACGGATGGTGAAGCCAAATTCCGCAAAAACGACGACTGGTCTGTAAACTATGGCGCACCAGAATTTCCGATGGGTGTCGGTACGCAAGATGGTCCAAATATTATGGTTGCAGGAGGTGAATACGTTATTGCGTTAAATACTGCTACAGGTGACTATATTTTTGAAATCGTTGAAAACACAACTAGTTTATTGACAACCAAATCCGTTAAAGTATTCCCTAATCCAGCAGCTGATTTATTGAATATCAATATCGAAGCAGTCGAATTACAAGGTGAAGTGGATGTAGTCATTATGGATATGACCGGTAAAGTGGTGCGTGCTGAAAAAGCAAATGCCACCACAACTTTCGCATTGGATATTGCTGATTTAAATACAGGCATGTATATTTTGCAAATGTCTAACAATCAGTTTATGGTTGGGAAGAAATTTTCAGTAGCGAAGTAATTTGATGATTGGTGGGCTAAGTTGGGTAATTTAGTTGACTGATTATTCATTTTTAAAAATAGAGAAGGGAGGCATTTTTTTTGAAATGTCTCCCTTTTGAATATTATTAAGGAACGCAAAATAAATAAATTGACATTCTTGAGAGAGAAAACTGCAAATTTTCGACCTCCAATAAAAAATAAAAATTAATCATGAA
>CAYUNA010000139.1:0-9187 GCA_964445895.1 uncultured Saprospiraceae bacterium
GGTTTGCAAAACCGTTTTGCTCCCTTAACACCCCACCGCCCCGCGCCGCAGGCGCGGGGGAGAGAAGTTTTTGAAGCTCGAACATCTTGCGATTTTCTCGCTTCTCATAATTCAAAGAAACTTACTTTACAGTATACTAACGTTCAAACTAAAAATCATTGGGTAAAGTATTGATATTCTAAAATCTATAAACAAAAAAAGAGACCCCCTTAATGAGAATCTCTTTTTCAAAAATTTCAACTCTAATGACGAGTCAAAATCGTTTAATGTAAGCCGTCTTACGCTGCCCTTTTCATCATCCCCAACTTACTGTCATTCAACTTATCCGCTGCATAATCCCGCGTTACTTTAAAATCTTTAACCTCTTTTTGTGAAGGTAATTCAAACATGGCGTCTGTCATAATCGCTTCACAAATAGAACGTAAGCCACGTGCCCCTAAGTTATATTCCATTGCTTTTTCTGCAATATATTCAATCGCGTCTTTAGAAAAAGTCAGCCGAATACCTTCGAGCATAAAGAGTTTTTTATATTGTTTGACCAAAGAATTTCGAGGTTCTGTCAAAATACGGCTCAGCGTCTCTTTGGTCAATGGCTCTAAATACGTCAATACTGGCAAGCGACCAATCAGCTCCGGAATCAAGCCAAACCGTTTCAAATCCGTGTGGTTGATATAGGACAAAACCTGTTCGCCATCCACTTTTTCCACCGTGGTGCTATAACCAATTACGTTTGTATTGATACGTCGACCAATGATTTTTTCGATGCCATCAAATGCACCCCCGCAAATAAAAAGGATATTTTGCGTATCCATTTTTACTAACTTTTGCTCGGGATGTTTTCGACCGCCTTGTGGCGGGACATTGACAACCGTACCCTCCAACATTTTCAACAAGCCCTGCTGCACGCCCTCGCCTGATACGTCGCGAGTAATGCTCGGATTGTCCATTTTTCGGGCAATTTTATCAATCTCATCAATATAAACGATGCCTTTTTCCGCTGCTTTAATATTATAATCACAAACTTGCAATAGTCGCGCTAAAATGCTTTCCACATCTTCACCAACGTATCCTGCTTCCGTAAAAACTGTTGCATCTACAATGGCAAATGGCACATTTAAAAACTTAGCAATCGTCTTCGCCATCAAAGTCTTACCCGTACCCGTCCGACCGACGAACAAGACGTTCGATTTTTCAATTTCTACATCGTCTTCAGACTTCTGCCGCAACCGTTTGTAATGATTATAAACCGCAACCGAAAGGAATTTCTTTGCGTCTTCTTGACCAATCACGTAATGGTCAAGATGGTGTTTGATTTCTTGTGGAGCAATCGCTTCAGGAAGAACAAAATCCGGCATATCCGCTTTAGATGGCATCGCCGATTCATTTTCTTCCTCTTTTTTGTGCCCATAGAGCTCTTCCTCCAAAATTTCCACTGCCTGCTCTACACATACCTCACAGATATGCCCATCAATCCCCGCAATCAAAAGCAACGCTTCTGATTTATCTCGACCGCAAAAAGAGCAGCGGTAATTTTGTCTATTTTTTCGCATTTGCATGGGCTATCTATTAAACGGCGAATGGTTGACGGCCAACGGTTGACGGTTTAGCGAGTGCTTTACCGTCAACCATTGGGCGTCAACCGTTAACCGTGATTTTACTTATTCATTTCGCTTGGCTTCGCCAATACTTCATCTACCAAACCGTAAGCCTGCGCTTCTTTGGCGGTCATCCAGTTGTCTCTATCACAATCTTTATCGATTGTTTCGTACGGTTGACCCGTATGAAACGACAAAATATCGTACAATTCTTTCTGCAATTGTTTGATGAGTTTATAGTTGATTTCCATATCACTCACTTGACCTTGCATGCCACCCATCGGTTGGTGAATCATCACCCGACTGTGAGGCAATGCTGTCCGCTTACCTTTCGAACCTGCTGCCAATAAAACTGCACCCATTGATGCTGCAATACCCGTACAAATCGTTCCAACATCTGGAGAAACGTACTGCATTGTATCATACATTCCCAATCCAGCCGTTACCGAACCACCTGGGCTATTGATGTACATTTGAATATCACGCTTCGGGTCAGTTGAGTCTAAAAACAGCAACTGTGCTTGCACGACATTCGCTACATAATCCGTCACGGCTACGCCCAAAAACAAGATTCTGTCCATCATCAAACGCGAAAAAACGTCCATTTGTACCATATTCATTTGACGCTCTTCGATTACCGCTGGCGTAAAACCTTGAATATTTGGACCCGTTGGAGTCGTTTTTTCGATATATTTTTCTAAGTGCATGCTACTCATATTGAGGTGCTTGGTAGCATACTTCATAAATTCATTCTTGTGAAACATTTATGGTATATTTATCTATTAATAAATTTGTGTAATGGTATTTTCATTTTATTTAAAAAAACGAAAAACCACCTCCCTATAACGCCTTGAAACGTTTTAGGTTGACTTTTTATAAGAAATTATTATCAGAACCCTGATTTTTAACATCAGTTAGGAGCTATTGATTCAAGTATTTCTTTCGCCTCTGTGGGGGATTACTGTCAACCGTGTGCTGTTTTTACTCTTCCTCTTCACCAGCTTCAGCCTTTGCAATGGCTTCTGCGGCCAATCGTTCAGCTTCGTCTGCTGCTTTGATTTCATCTACGACTTTATTGAATTCCTCTGGCGTCACTGAGTTTTCCTGGATTGTAACCGTTTCGATGATTTTATCAAACAACTTATTGTCCATCACCGCTTCCGCAGCTTGACGTACTTGTTTTTCATCACCCATTGCATGCTCAATCATTTGATCCATAAAGCCACTCATGTCTCCCAATTGACCGCCTATCTGACTCAAATATTGCATCATTTGGCTACCAATGTGGTTCTTAATATCTTGCTCTTCTACCTTCAATTCCTGGTCTTTTGCAAATTTACCTTTAATCAATAACCAACGTAAATTTTGTGCAAAACCATCATAATCGCGTTCCACTGCTTCTGGAGTATTTGCTTCACTTGCTTGTACCAACCAACGTTTCAAAAACGCATCAGGCAATGGCATATTGTCTTTATTGGCTTTCAACAATTCGTCCTGCACATTTCGGAAAAGTACTGCTTCGGTTTGTGAGTTGTATTGACCCGAAATGATTTCCTTTAATTTCTCTTTGGCTTCTTTTTCTGTTTTTACCGCATCTGGTCCAAACATTTTATCAAAAAACTCCTGATTTACTTCTGCAGGTTTGATTCGACTCACTTCTACCACATTAGCCTCAAAAAATGGCCCAACTTCTTTCTCCAAATCATCTCCTTCCAGGTTTAAGAAGTATTTTTTTGCGTGGGTATCGTCTTTTGCATCTTCAATTTCAAAAACATTGACTTTCAAAATATCCCCTACTTTTTTCTTCATCAATTCCTTTTTGAATTTCTCATTATCAATCTGGCTCGTCAACACGCTAAATTCAGACTCAACACCACCTTCTTTCAGCTTCTTACCATCTAATTCTTTCACCGATAATTTCACCACATCATTATCCTGAATCTTATCTTCCGCGAAAATGCGTTCTCCCTCTCGCTTACGTGCGTTTTCAAATTCCTCATCAATATCTTTAGCAGGAATATCAATTACATATTTTTCAAAAGAATCACTGCTTGACAATCCTTTGATTTCAAAATCAGGCGCCATTCCTACATCAAAAATAAAGGTATAATCCTGCAAATCTTTGATATTCCAATCTAAGCCAGGTGAGTCTTCATTACCAATTGGCTGACCAACATAGTTGCTTTCATCATTTTGAAAGAAATCACCCAAACCTGCCTGCAACTCCTGATTAATAATGTCACTCAAAAGCTGCTTACCATACATCTTCTTAATAAAAGACAATGGCGTTTTTCCTTGTCGGAAACCTTTAAAAGTTGCTTGTTTGCGATACTTTTTAAGTTCTGCATTCAAAATTGGTTCGTAATCCGCTTTCTCAATAGTAACGGTTAATGTCGCATTCAATGCGTCTTTATCCGTTTTGACAATTTTAGCAATCGTGTCGTTCTTAGCAATCGTCTCAGTCATTTAATTTAAGTTTACTCAATGATAAGTGATGAATTATTAAATGATAAATATGTTGATAGGGGTAGGGAATTGGTGAAAAATACTTCACCATTAGATAGGAGAAGTAGTTTTATTAGCAATTCTCTAACAGGTCTAATGACAAAAGTGATAGATGATTTCTGTGTAGAATTCATCATTCATCATTAACAATTTATCATTTTAAAAAAAAGAAGGGAACAAAATTCAGGAAGGATAGTTGTAAGCCCTGGTTCAACGTTATCGGAACTTAAAACGTCTAATCCCGAACGTTGAACTCCAAAATAGACTCGTCAACTATTTGGAAATAGCTTAGTTAACAAGTTGTGTGCGGGTGGAGGGACTCGAACCCCCACGCCGTGAAGCACCAGATCCTAAGTCTGGCGTGTCTACCAATTTCACCACACCCGCATTATCGTATCAATTAATTTGAGTGGAAATCTATACGCTTAAAGAAACTTTTATCTAACTAAGAAAGTTCCTTATTAATAAGGTATATTTTTTTATCAAATTTAAGAACATTTCGCCTAATTTTTATAAGCGGACGCAAAGATATAAGTATTTTTGAAAAAGGCAGCTTTTTTTTGAAAAAATAATTACCTATTCTAAAATACTGCGTGTAAAGTAAGTTTCTTTTAATTATGAGAAGCGAGAAAATCGCAAGATTTTCGAGCTTCAAACACCTCACTCCGGGGTTGTGTTAAGGGAGCAAAACGGTTTGCAAAAACCGTTTTGCTCCCTCAAACTCTCTTTGAGAAAATTTAAAGACCTTTTGATACGACCTCTTTAGAATTTAGTTCCCCTCCTAACGAGAAAAATTAACCTTTAATACAGCCTCCAGCGTTTTTTAAGCTCGAAACCCCCTGAGCCGCGCTTAATTACTTTCGCTTCCGTTTTTTTAAATCATAAACCTCTCCTGCTTTCAAAAAATAAAATTGTTCACTCGCTTCTCCAATTCCATAAGCATCCTCAAAGTCCCCATTCCATTGCGTTTTATCATAAATCGCGACATAGCTTTTTCCGATGACTTCAAACGAGTCACTGGTTACGATAATGCCTGTATTTTCATCTAAACCAATGCCCAACAAGCCTGGTTTTTTGACCATAATCTCCTGCATATCAAATTGCCGATTGCGGGTCAACAAATGCTGGTCAACTGCCGTATTGGTCAAAAAACCAAAGCCTTCTTCATGGTCGCCCATCATTGTGCGGTTGCCATAAGTATCGCCGCGGGCGAGGTACGAACCGAGTATGGTCGCACCAGCCGAAGTCCCTGCAATCACGCCGCCTCTGTCCAACACACCTTGCAAGGCCGTTATTGTTTTGGTGTTCAAATAAGCATCTGCCAATCGCCACTGCCGGCCACCAGTAAACCAAACGCCCTTCACGTTTTCTAATGATTTTGCAAAACTATCTGAATCTGCTTCGTTGCGATTTTTGGCATGTAAAATACTCACTTTTTTGAAACCATATTCTTTAAATTGAGCAATTAAGGCTTTGTGCGTCTCTTTATTATTCGCTGCTTCTGAAGCTGTTGGAATGATTACAATTTTTGCATTATCTGCACCAACTAATGCTTTGAATTGCTCATAAAAAATGGGGTCCAATTGACCGCCACCCATCAGCATCAATGTTCCATTTTTCGGACCTGTTGTTGTTGCCATTGTCCGATTATCGCCCATAATCCAGTCCCAGTATTCACCATTCCGTTGCAAAATATAGGGAATATCACGTTCTAATAAAAAGCCTTCAAAAACCATTTCTTCCGCCGCATTTTCTACTTTTTTAATAAAATCTATTTTGTCTTTATATAGAGAAGTAATTGCAGGACGTGGGTCTTGGTATTTCATTTTTTCCAAATCATTGGCGGGGAGTGGAATAAAAGTACCCCGAAAATCTGTTAATTCATGGTAGCCGCCTTTAAAACCATGACGGATATTCCATGGCGTATAAGTGGCCAGCGGTACACGAATTTCTACATTTTTCACCCCACCAATTTCATTACCCAATTCATCGACTTGTGAGACCAACGACTGATACATTTTACCTAAAACTGGTGGCTGATTGGCAATTAAACCATTTTTCCAACCTTCTCCATAATTGGTTCGATAGGCATTGTGAATAGTGGTAGGTGTTTGAAAGTCAGGGATTTGTGGCATCGTCAATGCTTCTTTTTCGATCAACGTTCCTTCTTTTATAGTAGGGTAGCGACTGGCGGGTGGTGTTGTGTTATCTTCTACCCATTCTAATAATTTAACCAGAAGCGCGCGATAATTTACCTTCATTTCCAGATGATTGCCTCGAAACTGTCGATGCTTAATTTCCGAATTTGGATTGGGTGGAAAAGACTCTACAAAATGCTGTGCACTTGCTAAATGATAAATTCTATCAAAATCAGTATGCGGAAAATCTTTTGTTCCCTCCACGTCTGTATGAATCAGCGATGCCGCCCGTCCCCAATATTCATATCCGGTATTGATATAGAAAATTTTCGGTGGATTTTCCTTGGTCATTTTGTGCTTATACAAGGCGTCTGATTCTTTACCATTGGATTGCAAACCGCCGGTAAACGGAAAAATGTCAGTTGGATAAAAATACGCTGAATATCGGTGTCCATCGCGCGAAGGTTGTCCAAAACGGTGATTAAAACTGCCACGTCCAGCTCCTGCGGTAATGACCATCATGCCATCAAATGCTTTTCGTCCAACTTCATCGAAATTAAATCCTTGATATAAAAATTGCCGTAAAAAACGCCCTGTTTGCGAAACGCCGACGGCAATTCCTTTGTCTACTTTAAAGGCACAATCTTCTTCATATTTAGCATAAGATATTACATCTCGAATGGCAGCCAAACCGAGCCCAACTATTGGTGGATTTTGAGCTTGATACACCAATTCATATATTTTTCCTTCCTTAAAGCCACCTTTCAAAACGATGTGTTGATCGGAAGAAACAGGGCGACCATTTTCCATTTTTGAAAACTGCCATTGGGTGCGTGGCACTTCACGGCGAGGCGCATCTCGTCCGTCTCGTACAGTCAATTGATGAATGTCTGATGCCAAATTGATGGCAGGATAACCTCCTTCTGAACGATGAGCTACTGATAAGGTTCCTGTTGGGGCATCAACCGTCCAATCGCTACGTACCATACCTGTTATTGCGCTGCCGTCTCGATTTCGAGCGAATGGAACGTTCAGTTTTAGGACATTCTCTTGATTAGGTAGGTCAAACTGCCAACCAATCCAAATCACCGTTAAGCCCTGTTCCATCAACATACCATCACCCCAATATTCGGGGTCATTTGGGATTAATTCGCGACTTTTGGTAGCTTGATTAAAATAAGATGGAGAAAACTTTCCCCCACGATTGCTGACTTCTACCATTGCCGTTCCGCTACGTTTTGAAGGATTAACAGGCTGCATGACTACGATGTCACCCCATGCCTCCACCTCTCCCTGTGCGTTGGTGGGCGCAAATTCGATGTCCGTAATTGGGTTGTTAAAGTAATTGTCTGCGGGAAAACCGAAGTAGATTTTTCCTTTTAACAATTCATACGAACCATGTTCGCCAAATTCTTTTCCCTCTAAAATAACTTCTTTAGATTGAAATTTGACGTTTAATACTTTAGCAAAAGTTGGTGTTGAAAAACCGATGACCAACCAAAATAATAGCTGACGAATAATAAATTTTGTACTCATACCGCAAAAATAGGAAGGCGTTGAGATATTTGGAACTTTTTACTTATTTTTAAGAAATTAATTATCTGGAAACTGTTTGGACATCGCTTTCAACATCGCAATATGGACATCTTTTGTCACTGGACCTTGTGTTTTAAAATGATGATTAGCGGTTAATTTAACCATCACCAAATCTTTGCGAGGTTGTACATAAATATGTTGATTGTAAATTCCTGCTGCGAAAAAATCCCCTTCGTCTTCCTCCGGAATCCACCATTGAAATCCATAACCGTAGTTGTGACTTGACAAGCCATTATTTCCTGGTTGAAGATGTGGGGCATCGGGCGTAGTCGCGGCTTTTATCCAATCTGAAGAGACGATTTTTTGACCATTTAATTCACCTTGATGAAGATATAACTGCCCCAATTTCGCATAATCACGCATGGTCATATTCAAGCCACCCAATGCCATTTCAGAGTTGGTATTGTCAACAACCCATTGTGATTCATCTTCCATTCCCATTGGATTCCAAAGATTTTTTTGTGCATATTCCGTTAAGGATTGCCTCGTTATTTTAGCTAATAAAATACCCAAAACCTGCGTATCCATACTAACATAATGACAAAAAGTGCCAGAAGGTCGTTCGTTTTTTAGAGATTTAGCAAACTCTTCGAAAGAACCACCTGTTGCAAACATCCGCCCGAAGCGATTGATGTCGGAATTGTAATCGGTATAATCTTCATTGAAACCCACGCCCGAACTCATCTGCAATAAATGCTTGATTGGTACACCATCGTAGCCTGTGCCTGCGAATTGTGGCAAATATTTGGTCACCGGTTCGTCTAATTGGAATAAGCCATTATCATGCGCAACACCTAGCATGGTTGCCAAAACAGATTTACTCATCGACCAGGAAATATGTGTTGTTGTGGGAGTTAATCCATTGACGTATTGCTCAAATACAATGGTATCTTTATGCAAAATAAGAAAGCCTTCATGGTTGGTTTCGTCGAGATATTGGCTCAAATTATAAGTAGAATCTTTGTATTGAAAGGTTTTTATTTGTTGATAATCCAGTCGCTTTGGGAAGGTCAATGGTTTTGAACTTGGATTTAAAATAGAGACGTCAAAAGTCTTTTCCATATTTTGAAAATTGGAAACAATCACATCTTCATCAAATAAATGAATCACATGCTGGAGGCGCTGAATTGTCGGGTAATAGTATACTAAAGCCGCCGCAGCTGTCAGCAGTACGAAGCCCAATCCGATTAGTAGTTTTTTTCGCATAGTGGTGTTAGTTGTTATAGTATAAAATGAGTTTGTAAAATTCGTTACTTAACACCCCATACCAAGACTGCATCAAAAGGCAATTTTATTATTAACTGATGTTACGCACCTGCTATTTTATAAATGAAATTAAATGCGGCGCAAAAG
>CAYUNA010000140.1:0-9164 GCA_964445895.1 uncultured Saprospiraceae bacterium
AAGTCGCTCCGCGCCAACCCAGTCCAATTTATTTTTTTATGAGAAAACCCTTCTTCGATTTTCAACTATTGGAAAAACACAGAAAATGAAACAATCCTTTATTTTGCTATTGCTTTGCGCCTTCTTTTTGTCCTGTCAACAAGAACAAAAAGAACCAGTTATATCAACCGAAAACACGGATAAAGTAACCGAGCAACACCGCCCAAAATTCCACTTCACCCCACCTGCTAAATGGATGAATGACCCCAATGGAATGGTTTTCTACGATGGAGAATACCATTTGTTTTATCAGCATTATCCAGACTCAACGGTTTGGGGACCCATGCACTGGGGACATGCTGTCAGTACCGATTTGGTCAATTGGGAGCATTTACCAATTGCTCTATATCCTGATTCTTTGGGCTTAATTTTTTCAGGCAGCGCGGTCATTGATTGGAAAAACACGAGTGGTTTGGGTAAAAATGGGCAACCGCCAATGATTGCTATTTATACTTATCACCACATGGAAAAGGAGAAAGCGGGCGATATTGATTTTCAGTATCAAGGCATGGCATACTCCAACGACAAAGGACGCACCTGGAAGAAGTATGACAAAAATCCCATTATTCCTAATCCAGGCATTCGGGATTTTCGCGACCCGAAAGTGATTTGGGATGAAGATTCTCAACAGTGGGTAATGGTCTTTGCGGCTTGGGACCATGTGAAATTTTATGGCTCGGCAGATTTGAAAAACTGGAATCATTTAAGTGATTTTGGTAAAAATTCGGGAACGCATTCTGGTGTTTGGGAATGTCCTGATTTGTTTCCGATGACAATCGAAGGAACGCGGGAAAAGAAATGGGTTTTGCTACAAAGCTTAAATCCAGGCTCCTACAATGGCGGTTCTGGAACGCAATATTTCGTTGGTCATTTTGATGGAAAAAACTTTACGGTTGATGCCGATTTTGCAAAAGCATTAGGAACAATTCCAGCAAACATTCCAGAAGGGAAGGTATTCGCTGATTTTGAAAATGGACATGGAGATTGGATAGCAGCAGGTGACGCTTTTGGTGAAAAACCAACTAACAAGCGCATGGCAAAGGAAAAAGAAATTACTGGATTTACCCAAAACTCCTTAGTCAGTAGTCGACAATATGGCGATAAAATGACGGGAAAGCTGACTTCTCAAAAATTCAAAATTGAACAAGATTTTATCAACTTTCAAATCGGTGGTGGCAATGATAAATTGCGAACTTGCGTAAACTTAGTCATTGATGGCAAAACTGTCCGCAACGCTGCCGGAAGCAATAATAAACATTTGAAATGGACGAGCTGGGACGTGGCTGATTTGCAAGGAAAAACGGCACACATCGAAGTCATTGATACGCACCCTGGCGGTTGGGGACATATCAATTTAGACCAAATCACTTTTGCGGATTCAAAGGCGCAACCCGAGCAGGAAAAAGCAGTTTGGTTGGACTATGGACGTGATAATTATGCAGGCGTGACGTGGGCAGATGTGCCCGCAGAAGACGGTCGCCGCATTTTTATGGGCTGGATGAGTAATTGGGATTATGCTCAGGTTGTCCCGACCCAAAAGTGGCGTAGTGCTATGACTTTAGCCCGCACTTTGACTTTGAAAAACACCTCGGAAGGCTTGCGACTCATCACCCAACCCGTCGAGGAATTAAAGCAACTGCGCGGTAAGTCTTATAAGACTAACGGCGAATTAAAAGGAAAAAGAAACCTAACTAAAGAATTGAAATTGCACGGAAATATTTTTGAAATTATGGTGGAAATGGAAATTTTAGAAGATTCCAAACCTAACTTGAATATTCAATTTTCTAATGATAAAAATGAGCATTATTCAGTTGGCTTCAATGCCACGACGAATGAATTTTATAGCGACCGAACGCAATCAGGTAAAACTGATTTTTCAGCTGTATTTGCACAAAAAATCCACACTGCTCCCCGATCAAGCAACAGCGAATTGGTCAAAATGCACCTTTTTTTGGATGTCGCTTCTGCGGAATTATTTGCGGATGATGGTCAGGTAGCGTTGACCGATATTTTCTTTCCGACGGAAGATTTTTCTACACTCAGCATCAATGTAGAAAATGGAATGGTGAATCTTAAAGAGATAGAGATATTTGAGTTGAAAGAAACAAGCGAATAGGAAGATTTTTTCGGCAAAATAAACCAGAAGCATTCGATATTTTAGTGGATGTTGCTGGCAAAAATTCATTCCCTTTTTCTACATTCAACTACTTTTTAATCGTACTTTTGTACCACTTTTTATGAACAAACTTTACTACACCAAATCAATATGAATTTGAGATTACTGTCACTTTTTTTTATCCTTTTTTTACTAACCAATTGCAATACTGAACGAGAAGAAGAGAAAGCCCCTACCCTATTTGAAAAAATAGCGCCTAAAGATTCGGGCGTTTCTTTCGTCAACAAAGTCGAAAATACCGAAGGGTTTAATATTTTTAGTTACCGAAATTTCTACAACGGCGGCGGCGTTTCTACCGGCGACCTCAACAACGATGGTCTGGCAGATATCTATTTTACCAATAATATGGGGGAGAATAAGCTGTTTTTGAATGAAGGCAATTTCAAATTTAAAGACATCACCAAAACCGCGGGTGTAGCTGGCACAAAAAATTGGAGTACTGGTGTTGTTATGGTGGACATTAACAACGATGGATTATTGGACATTTATGTCTGCAATGCTGGTTATGACCGTGCGGAAGATAATGGAGGAAATCCAGCAAACGAATTGTTTATCAATAATGGTGACTTAACTTTCACAGAAAAAGCAGCTGATTATCAACTAAATGAAAATGGCTACACTACTCACGCTGCATTTTTTGACTATGATTTGGACGGTGATTTGGATTGCTATATTTTGAACAATAGCTTCATGCCCGTCAACACCTTGAATTATAGTAATAAGCGAGAAGTCTATGCTAAAGACTGGCCAGTAAAGGATTTTTTGAAAGGTGGTGGTGATAAATTACTGCGGAATGACAATGGAAAATTCAATGATGTAACAGAGAAAGCAGGTATATATGGTAGTCTAATCGGCTTTGGTTTAGGTATTACGATTGGCGATGTAAATGGCGACAACTTACCCGACATGTATGTTTCCAATGACTTTTTTGAGCGTGATTACCTTTATTTAAATCAAGGCGACGGAACGTTTAAAGAAGACATTAAAAACTGGATGCAGCATTTGAGTCTTTCGTCAATGGGGGCGGATATGGCAGATATTAACAACGATGGTTACCCAGAAATCTTCGTCACTGAGATGCTTCCAGAAACTGATTATCGTCGTAAAACAACGACGATGTTTGAAAGCTACAATACTTATTATTTAAAACAACAACGGGATTTTTACCATCAATATATGCAGAATACGCTGCAACTAAACAATAAAAATCAAACCTTCAGTGAGATTGCTCATTATGCAGGTGTGGCAGCAAGTGATTGGAGTTGGGGCGCTTTAATGTTTGATGCAGACAACGATGGCTACCGGGATATTTATGTTTGCAATGGCGTTTATCAGGACGTGACTGACCAGGATTTTATTAACTTTTTTGCCAATGATGTCATGCAAAAAATGGCACTGACCGGCAAGAAAGAGGAGATGCAAAGCGTAATTGAAAATATGCCATCTGTGCCTCAATTGAATAAAATGTTTGTCAACAACAAAGACTTACAATTTAAAGATTTAGGTGTCGAATGGGGCTTTGACGAACCATCTTTTTCTAATGGGGCAGCTTACGCAGATTTGGATAACGACGGTGATTTGGATTTGGTGGTCAATAATTTGAATGAAGAAGCTTTAGTTTATAAAAATAACAGCAACGTTTATAATCAAAATCACCATTTGTCGATTCAACTAAAAGGAAGTGAGCAAAATACATTCGCGATTGGTGCCAAAGTTTCTTTATATCGAAAAGATGATATTTTAAATACGCAATTGATTCCAACCCGTGGCTTTCAATCGTCGATTGATTATAAAATGGTTTTTGGCTTGGGCGACAATACGGTCATTGATTCCTTGGTTATTATTTGGCCGAGTTTAGAAAAAACCGTTTTTAAAAGCCCTTTAATTGACACCTTATTAAACATTGACTATCAGTTAGTTAAAAAAACCAACCAGAATAATACAATTGTAAAACAAGTTAATAAACCATTCTTAAAACAAGTTGACACCAAGTTTGAAACGCACCAAGAAGACCAATTCATTGACTTTTTTCAAGAAGGGTTGGTTATGCGGATGCTGTCACAGGAAGGCCCTGCGAGCGCGATTGGAGATGTGAATGGCGATGGAAAAGAGGATGTTTTTATAGGTGGCGCAAGTGAAAAATTTGCACAATTGTATCTACAAAAGACCAATGGTTTTGCTAAAAAACAAAATCAGGTTTTCGAACAGATTGGCAGCAGCGAAGATACTGCCGCTGAGTTTTTCGATGCAGATGGCGATGGTGATTTAGATTTGTTTATTGGTACAGGTGGCAATAATCGCCCTGCTGGTTCGCGCGAAATGCAAGACCATTTGTTGATAAATGATGGACAGGGTAACTTTGTTCCCACTCCCAATCGGCTTCCTATCAATGGATTTAACACCTCCGTAGTTATTCCGCTTGATATGGATGGCGACGATGATTTAGACTTATTTATTGGTAGCAGAAGTGTTCCCAACAAATACGGTGTCCCTGCCCGTAGCTTTTTATTTGAGAATGATGGTAAAGGAAAATTCACCGATGTTACCCGCAGTAATGCTCCGGATTTGATGAAATTAGGAATGGTAACTGATGCAAAATTAGTGAATGTAATAGGTGATGAGTCCGACGAATTAGTCGTCGTTGGCGAATGGATGAATCCCCTTGTTTTTGAAAACAAACAAGGCATTCTATCCAAATCAACCACTAATTTATCTGATAAATCTGGCTGGTGGTACGCCTTAGAAACGGCGGACGTCGATGGAGATGGTGACCAAGATTTAATTATTGGGAATCGTGGTGAAAACTTTTACTTACCAGGAAGTGCTGATAAACCTGTTAAATTATGGGTATCTGATTTTGATAAAAATGGGACAGTAGAGAAACTAATAACACAGCAGATTGATGGAAAAGATATGCCCGTGACCATGAAAAAAGAATTGACAGACCAATTGGTAAGTTTGAAAAAACAGAATCTAAAGCACACCGAGTTTGCTAAAAAATCAATTCACGATTTATTCTCTACCGCAGTTTTGGAAAAGACTTATATGGTTGAGGGGAACTATTTTAAATCGGCAGTTGCCCTAAATGATGGAAACGGCAATTTCACGTTGAAACCACTACCACAAGCCGTTCAATTTTCTTCTGTCTCCGATATTTATTGCGCCGATTTAAATGACGATGGTCATCCAGACTTGGTATTAGGTGGCAATGATAGTGGATTTATGCCGCAGTTTTCAAAGCTGGACGCCAGCTTTGGACAGGTTTTATTAAACGACGGAAAGGGCAATTTTCAAACCATAGACAGTCAGGAATCAGGATTATTACTGAAAGGAGATGTCAAGGCAATTAAAGCACTTGAAATTGGTCAAAAACGACATTTGTTGGTCGTTATTAATAAAGAAAAACCACAGTTGTATCAATTAAAATAGACTTTATAAATGAGGTTGAATGAGTTTTTAAAGCCGTTCAAATTCAAGGGAAATTAAAATCAGAGGTCAATTTATTTTACTGACCCTCAAAAAGAAACATACTTACACGATGATGTCAAAAAAAAATATTTCGTTTTTAGCACTAATTCTTTCATTTACATTTTATAATTGTTCCAATGACAATCAGCCAAATGCTGGTAACAATTCAGCAGAACCTCCTCAATTTACCTTACTAAAAAGTGATGCTACCAACATTAATTTTGAAAATGTGCTGACCCAGAATTCAAAATTTAATGTATTCACTTATATGTATTATTTCAACGGTGGAGGTATTGCAACGGGTGATTTTAATCAAGATGGTCTGGTCGATTTGTACTTCACCAGTAACATGGGACCGAATGGCTTATTTCTAAATCAAGGTGGTTTTAAATTTGAAGAGGCTGCCGAGAAAGCCGGCGTATCAGGTCAAAATGGCTGGACTGCAGGCGCAACAGTTGTGGATATCAACAATGACGGAATGCTCGATATTTATGTTTCTCAAATGGGTGATTATCAAGACCTTAAAGGGCAAAACCAACTCTACGTTTGCCAAGAAATTAAAGACGGGATTCCCGTTTTTGAAGACCAGGCGGCGTATTATGGCTTGGACTTTTCGGGTTTTGCTACGCAAGCTGCATTTTTAGATTACGACCTGGATGGCGACCTCGATATGTATCAATTAAACCATTCTCTACATGCCAACGGAACGTTTGGACAGCGCAAGACTTTCGAAGACCGCCACCCTACTTCGGGCGATAAAATTTTTAGAAATGATGATGGCAAATTTGTTGATGTAACCGCAGAAACGGGTATTTATAGCACCGTTATTGGTTATGGTTTGGGCATTACGACTGGCGATATGAATTTGGATGGTTATCCGGATATTTACATCGGTAATGATTTTCATGAAAATGACTACCTCTATATCAATCAACAAGATGGAACATTCAAGGAGGTTTTACGCGAACAAATGACGCATACCAGCCGCTTTTCAATGGGTGTTGATATGGCGGATTTGAATAATGATGGATTCAATGAAGTCATTTCACTGGACATGGCACCTGCTGACCCTGCGATTTTAAAAAGTTCATTAGGTGAGGACACTTATGGGACGTTTAGTTTTAAATTAGGCTACGGCTACCATCCGCAATACGCCCGAAATGCCTTACAACTCAACAATCAAAATAATACCTTTAGTGAAATTGGTGCGTACGCGAATATTTTTGCGACAGATTGGTCATGGGGACCGCTATTCATGGATTTTGACCATGATGGCTATAAAGATTTATTTGTTAGCAACGGGATTCCTCGTCGGATGAATGATATTGATTATATAAAATTTCGGTCAGAAACGCAGCTAAACTGGAAATCAGGTTTGAATAATCTGGAGGAAGATGATTTGGAATATGTGAATGAAATGCCCCAAATCAAACTTCGCAACAAGTTTTTCAAGAGCACATTCACCGGGGATAAAAACGACATTATTCAGTTTAAAGACCTTGAAAACCAAATCGTCAATGATGCTACAAGCTATTCCAATGGCGCAACTTACGCAGATTTGGACAATGACGGGGATTTGGATATTATCGTCAATAACATCGACGATGCACCTTATATTTATAAAAATGAAACGATTGAAAAAGGCGAAACCAACAGTGATTATCTACAACTTAAATTAAAAGGCTCCCCTAAAAATATCAATGGAATTGGCGCAAAAGTCATTGTTTTCAAAGGGTCAGAACAATTGAGTGTAGAAAATTTTCCAACACGTGGCTATCAATCGAATGTAGAAATGGGCATTCATATTGGCGTGGGCGACAAAGCAAAAGTGGATTCTGTTGTCATCATTTGGCCAGATAGGAGTTTTCAAAAACTGGAAAATATAGCATTCAATAAAGCTACAGCTATTGCTTGGAAGGCAGGTTTACCTACTTTCGATTTTTCTATTTTAAAAACTCAAAAACAAGCAAGTATCCCCTTTAAAAATATCGCAAATGCTGTCAATTTAAACATCAAACACAAAGAAAATCCGTTTGTAGAGTTCAATCGGGAAATTTTGATTCCGCACATGGTTTCGCGCGAGGGACCAGCAATTGCAGTTGGTGATGTGAACGCCGATGGCTTGGAAGATGTATTTTTTGGTGGTTCAAAACGGGGACGCAGCACGCTGTATTTTCAACAAAAAAATGGACAATTTACGCTTCAGAATACAGAAGTTTTTGCGCAGGATTCTCTGTGGGAAGACGTGGATGCTGTTTTTGCAGATGTGGAAAACGATGGTGATTTAGACCTGGTAATTGCTTCGGGTGGAAATGAATATCGAGGACAAAATACGCCGATGAAACAGCGTACTTACCTCAATGATGGCAACGGAAATTTCACGCGAAAAGATGTTTTTCCTGATATTTTCATGACGGCTTCCTGTGTCCTACCCGCTGATTTTAATGGCGATGGCTTGGTTGACTTTTTCTTTGGCGGACGAGCTGTTCCGTGGAATTACGGTAAAACGCCAACCTCCTATTTATTAGAAAACAAAGGCAATGGACAGTTTGAAAATGTAACTGAAAAATACAGCGATGACTTAGCTAAAGTTGGTTTAGTTAAAAATGGAAACTGGGCAGATTTGGATGCTGACGGAGACATGGATTTGATTTTAGCATTGGAATGGAATCATGTTGAGATTTTTATAAATGAGGAAAATAAATTTACAAAAAAATCAACAAGCTCTGGAAAAGGTTGGTGGAATTTTGTGTTGCCAAAAGATTTAGATGGCGATGGTGATTTAGATATTTTAGTGGGGAATACAGGTCAGAACTCTAAGTTCAAACCTTCAAAAGAAGAGCCGCTAAAATTGTACATCAATGACTTTGATGACAATGACCAAATTGAGCAAATTTTGACGTATTACTTGGGTGGCAAGGAGATTCCATTTGCCAATTACGAGGAGTTGACAAAGCAGTTGACCTTTTTGAAAAAGAAATATTTGCTATCGAAAGATTTTGCGAAAGCGAGCTTGGAAGAGTTGTTTGGAAAAGAAAAACTGGCAGCGTCGGAAGTGCTGGAAGCCAATGAATTATCCAGTATTTGGTTGGAAAATACGGGAGATTTGAATTTTAAAACGCACCTCCTCCCCGACCGTTTGCAATTGTCAACGATGAATACAGCTGTAGAATTAGGCGATAAAAATCAGTTTTTAATTGCTGGAAATTTCCACGAAAACAATATCGAAATGGGTCGTTATAATGCCGATTATGGTCATGTTCTTTCTTTTGAAAAAGATGGAAAAATGCAGGTACAAGCCTTAGGAAATATTCATTTAAATGGTCAAATTCGACGCATCAAACCCATTTCAATCAATGGAAAAACAAGTTATATTGTTGGAAAGAATAATGAAGAAGTAATGGTTTTACAAAAGGAATGATGTTTTTTGTACCTTCGGGTTGTGGACAACTCTAAGGAACGCGAACTAAATAAATTGACA
>CAYUNA010000141.1:0-9073 GCA_964445895.1 uncultured Saprospiraceae bacterium
TTGTTTAGTAACTGATGTTCCGCACCACGATTTTCTTTTTTCAGACGGAGCAAAAGCTGGATTTTTATGAAAAATCCAGCTTTTGCTCCGTCTATAAAAAATAATCAGGTGGTGCGGACGGACAAAAGATAGAAAATGTACAACATTCTATCTGATTTTTAATTAAGGTAATTTGTGTGCATACCGTAGGTACTCAATACATTGTAAACTAAGCTTATTGATGTTTCACAGAATTTCTCAAAGAACCAAATATTTTAAAAAATAAAAATATGAGTCATACTAATCTACTCTTTCTATTATTAATTCTAACTATCCTAGCTTTTTCCAGTTGCGAAAAATCAACTGCTACTTTCACGGATTCTCGCGACCAAGTCATTTATAAAACACAAGAAATCAACGGATTAACATGGATGTTAGACAATCTTCAATTTGAAACTGACAGCTCGTGGTGTCATCAAAATGATTCAAAAAACTGCGAAAAGTACGGTCGCCTCTACACTTGGGAAGACGCAATGTCCGCTTGTCCTGACGGTTGGCGATTACCGACGCAAGCAGAGTGGATGGATTTGTCTTTACATTTTGCGAAGGAAGAGTGGCATAAAAAAGACGGTGGCGAAAACCGTTTATTCAATCGTGTTAAACCCGGAGGAGAGACTGGTTTTGACCTACAATTAGCAGGTATGTATGACCCCTCGACCAATTATTTTTTTCCAATTGGTGCGATTGGTTCGTATTGGAGTAGCACCAAATTTGCGTTTCATGCCGCCATTTGTGCTGTGATGGAAGGGAAAAATGGAGAGGTCTTTATGTTGAATCCAGGAACGCGGACGGTAGCGCATTCATGTCGGTGTGTACAATAAGTTTGGGCGTTTATCAGGAGAAAGAAAATTGAAGTTTTTTTGTTCCTTAACCCTCCCACTGTGAGGTTGTATTGTAAGGCAATTTTTCTCGTTAAGGGAAAAGTTAAATTCTAAAGACGGAGCAAAAACCATGTTTTTTCTTGAAAAAACATGGTTTTTGTTCCGTCTAAAAAAGAGTATTTCGGGGTGCGTTCGGCCAGATAACCTTTTGGCATCCCCGAGTGAGTTTTTTGAAACTCGAAAATCTTACGATTTTTTTGCTTCTCGTAACGTGAAGAAACTTCCTTTACGAGGCACTTAAAATCTTACTTCAATTCTACCATCACTGGCAACGTCGCCTGTACCCCTTTCATCGACATCATTTCCTTCACACGCTTGTAATGCGGGTAGAATTCGCCCATTTCTTGCTGTAAAATTTTGTGCGTAATTGCTTTATCTTCACCTGTAATTTCTTCTAAGAACTTCTGCAATGGCTCTTTCACACGTGGATATTCTGTCGTTCGATATTCTTCCAAACCAGCCAAAGTTGCTGCTTCTGCAATGGCATCATCCAAGCCCCCCAACTCATCGACCAAGCCAACTCGTTTGCCATCTGCACCCGACCATACTCGACCTTGAGCTACTGCTTCCACAGCTTCTTCTGTCATATTTCGACCTTCTGCTACTCGTTTTTTAAACAAGGCGTAAGTACTTTGGATATTGCCATTCAAAAAGTCAATTTCTGCTTGACTCATATCAAAATAGGTATTCAAGCCTTGCGAATTACGGGTCGTTTTGACAGTGTCGAAGGTCATTCCGATTTTGTCTGCCATCAGTTCGTGCGTATTAGGAATCATCATAAATACACCAATAGACCCCGTTAAAGTATTGTCTTCTGCGTAGATTTTATCTGCACCACAAGAAATATAGTAGCCACCAGATGCCGCATAGTCACCCATTGAAACGACGACTTTTTTTCCTGCCTCTTGCGACAATTCCAGTTCGCGCCAAATATTTTCGGAAGCTACAGGGCTACCACCTGGAGAGTTGACTCGCATCACGATAGCTTTGATATTATCGTCTTTGCGCACTTTTTGCAAAATTTTCACATATTGTTCGTCACCAACACTACCTGGTTCGCCATCACCCATATTGATGGCGCCTTCTGCATAGACAACTGCGATTTTGTTTTTAACAGAAAAGTCTAAACTCGGTTTGGTTGCTTTATGATAATCCGCGAAGTTGATTCCTGGCACTTTATCATCGTCTTCCATACCAATCAATTCACGCATTTCTGCTTGAATTTCGTCATAGTACGCCGTTTTGTCAACTAAGCCATATTTCACAGCATCATCGGCAGTACGAATCAATAAATCATCGGTATAGTTGCGTAATTCTGCAACGGTTTTGCCACGAGAAGTCGCAATATCTTGCAAAAAGCTATCAAATGCAGGGTCTAAAAAAGCACGCAATTGTAATTTACTTTCATCACTCATTTCATAACGACGGAAAGGTTCGGTCGCACTTTTATATTTCCCAGCGTAGAAAACTTTCATTTCAACACCTACTTTATCCAGCATTGATTTATAAAAAGGAGTCATAGCGGATAGTCCGTGCATGTCTAAATTTCCAACAGGATTAATATAAACCTTGTCTGCAACTGACCCTAAATAATAAGCACCTTGGGTATAATATTTAGAATACGCAATGATGAATTTGCCGCTTTCTTTGAAATCAACTAAGGCTTCTCGTAAGGCTGAAGCCGTAGCCAAACCCGTTCCACCAAATTCTAAATTTAAGAAAATACCTTTAATATCATCGTCTGTTTTTGCGCGTTCGATGCTGGTGATGTAGTCTTGCAAACCTAAAATATATTGGTTTTCAAGGTCAAAGGGGTTCATTTCGAGGTTGTTTGTTCGTTCAGGGATAGCCTGGTCAAATTTGAATTCTAAGACAGAATTGGAACTGACCGGGGCAGTTTTTTCGGCAGAAGCGACCATTCCACCAACGACTGAAAAAGCAACGAAACTAAGCACCAAGCCGGCTAAAATGGTACCAAGGCAAGATGCAAATAAAAATTTAAAGAATTGTCCCATGAAGGTTTTGTTTAGTGATAAGTTTAGAATAAAAAAGAACACCCTCAAAATTAAACCAAACCAGACGGAAGGCAGATTTTTTTAGATAAAAGGGGAAAATCGTCGGAAATGTGCGGGAAAAATGTAGCTCAATAGGCATATTCCCGTAATTTTTAGTTGGAATGCTTTTTTATTTTCAAAACGTCTTATATTTGGTTTTCCAAACAGCAGAAGATTTATTTTCGAAACATAAACATAATTTTTTATTTTAGAACTGGGTTCGTTCAGCGATTTTAAACTATATATTTTTAAACCTAAAAGATGTTTTAGGAATGAGAGTTTCTCATCCTTTAGAATTGAAATGGTAGCCAAAATTCACCTGTTTCAATGAAGAACATCCCGATATTGTAAAAAAAATATTCCCTCATGGCGAAACTTTATTATTTGAAAAAAGCAATCTTATGGAGTGTGCTGCTTTTAGGCGCATCCAGTACTTTGACCGCACAAGATTTGGGACTTATTGAATGTACGGATGGGGCAACCTTTCCATACACGCCTGAAAATTTGATTGAACAGATTTTTTTAGGGGACGGCGTCGAAGTGACTAATATTACTTACGAAGGTGATCCTGCGGCAGTTGGTTTTTTTAATCATGCAAATGATGAAATCGGTATTCAGCGGGGTATTGTGATGTCAACAGGACGTGCGTGTAATCAAGGGCCTGGAGGGCCTTTTGGTATAGATGGTATCAGTACTAATTTTGCTTCCAGCGATATGAATAGTAGTGTTCAAGATGCTGATTTATCTGCAATTGCAGTGACTTCAGCGACCAATGACGTAGCAAAATATACCATCACCTTTATTCCTACTGCTGATACTTTGCAGTTTAAATATGTATTTGCCTCAGAGGAGTATCCGCAGTATCCATGTACGAATTTTAATGATGTATTTGGATTTTTTATTAGTGGACCAGGTATCAATGGGCCACTTTCTAATAATGGAGAAAATATTGCTTTGGTGCCAGGAACGAATATTCCAGTGGCAATTAGTAATGTCCATGCTGCAAACGGGGCGAATTGCCCGCCAATGTTTGAAGAATTTTATAATGACAATACAACTTCTGGTATGCAACCCGTTTTTGGTGGTGTTTTGGATGTTTTTGTGGCGCAAGCCATTGTGACGCCTTGTGAAGAGTATACCATTAAATTAATTATAGGCGACGGTGGTGATAATATATTTGACTCAGGTGTATTTTTAGAAGCAAAAAGTTTTGGAACAGGAACTTTAGATGTAACCGCAGCAACAGTTAGTTTGGATGGAACAATTACGGAAAGCTGCGCAGAAGGAGTATTAACATTTGAATTGCCAAATCCAGCAGAAGAAGATTTCTTTATTGATTATAATATTTTTGGAACAGCAATCAATGGTGTTGATTATGAAGAAATTCCATTGGATTTATTTATTGCAGCAGGTGATACTGCGGTGACTGTACCAATTATTGCCATTCCTGATGGCTTAGATGAAGGAGTAGAAAGTATTGGAATTGACGTGCAGCGGGATATTTGTAATCGAGATACTTTTTATATTTTTATTAGAGATAATGAAATTTTACCGCCAGAACTGGGGCCGGATACGCTGATTTGTCGCGGTGATTCTGTGCAGTTAGATGGAACATTGCCGATTCCATTGCCGATTCCTCCATCTTTTACCAATGAGACGGATTTTGAAATACCAAATACGCCAAATATTCCTATTTACTCTGATAATTTAGTATTTGGTGTGCAGCCCGTTTATTTACAAGATGGAGTAATTGAGTCCGTTTGTGTCAATATTACGCATAAATTTTTAGATGATTTAGATTTATTCCTATTCAGCCCAGGTGGACAATTTATCGAATTGAGTACTGATAATGGGCAGGATTGTGACAACTATTATAATACCTGTTTTGTACCCGGTGCAACGACTAATTTGCAAGACATTGTGCCTCTTGGCTATGATTGTGCAGCGGGCGAGCAATCCAATTTTATCGGTGATTTTGCCATCGAAGGTGTTTGGTCTGACCTTTGGCCTAATGATGAAAGTCCAACGAATGGAGTCTGGCAATTGCTGGTCATTGATGATTCCCAAGGCTTCTTTGGAACGATTGACGATTGGACAATTACCTTCAAACCGTTGTATCAAATCAACTACCGATGGGAACCTTCCCTCGGCTTGAGTTGTGATGATTGTCCTGACCCTGTAGCGTTTCCAGAGGAGACGACTACTTATTTTTTGACGGCGTCTGACACTTACGGTTGTGAGGTTTATGATTCGATTACGATTGAAGTGAAGGATGTCTTAGAAGCACCAAATGTCTTTTGTTCTACCGTTACCAATAACAGTATAACGTTTGAATGGGGTGCCGTTCCTGGAGCGGGTAGTTATGAAGTAAGCATTGATGGTGGTCCCTGGATTGCACCAAGTGGGCCGCTTGAACAATTTGTTGATGGTTTAATGTTGAGTGATACTGTATCTTTAATGGTGCGCGGAGTTGCGGAGTGTGATGGTGATATTGGGGAAGTAGTTTGCTGGACGCCAGACTGTGCAGCACCCGATTTGATGATTGATAATTTTACGGCAGTTGGTTGTAATGGTGGAAATGATGGAACACTTAATGTATCTGCAACCGGTGGAAGTGGCGGTGGTGGCTACACGTTTACTGTGGGTAGTCAAAGCAATACAACTGGTGTCTTTGTAGGTTTAGAAGCTGGGCTTTATGAAGTAGCGGTGACTGACAATCTCAATTGTACCAATATTGCGCAAGTAATGATTCCAGAACCAGACCTGCTTAATGTTTCAGTAGAATTGGTGAATGAAATTAGCTGTAATGCATTTTTTGATGGTAGCTTATCTGCGGTTTTGACAGGCGGTAGTTATCCTTATAGTTTTGATTGGAATGGCAACCAAGTAGATTCTGTTGCAACGGGATTAGGTGTAGGGATGCAGACCGTTATCATTACCGACGCTGAAGGTTGTACCGCTACGGCAGATTATGATTTGACTGAACCAACAGCGATTTCTTTTACAACAGATTCGACTTTAGTCAATTGTTTTGCTGGAGATGACGGAACGGCAACTGTTGTCCCAATGGGCGGAACGGGCGACTTCACCTATGCGTGGGATGCCAATGCCAATGGACAAGCAACGGATGTAGCAACAGATTTAACAGCAGGAACTTATTCTGTTGAAATTACCGATATCAATGGTTGTTTGGAAACAGCTTCCGTGACGGTCAACGAACCTACAGCGTTAGCGATTTCTTTGGCAGGAACAAATTTAGATTGTTTTGAAAGCGATAATGGAACGGCAATTGTCACTGCAATGGGTGGTACGCCGGATATGGCTGGCGAATATATTTACAACTGGGTTGGCGGTCAAATGACACCAGATTTGGCGAGCTTGACAGCAGGGACTTACCTCGTTCAAGTGGAAGATGCTAATGGTTGTATTCAAATAGATTCTGTTGAAATTACGCAACCCGACGAAATGACCTTAATGTTGACACCAGTCGATGTTAAGTGTAATATGGGAACAGATGGAGAGGTTATGGCAGAAGTCATGGGTGGCGATGGCAACTATACTTATGAATGGAGTAACACATCAATAACACAAAATATCAGTGGTTTGACGGCAGATAATTATTGTGTAACCGTCACGGATGGCAATGGCTGTTCAGTCAATAACTGCATGGATGTCAACGAACCCGCAGCGATTGTTTTGAATTCTACAACAACCAATGCTGGCTGTAATGGCGGCGAAGATGGTACGATTGATTTGATTATTGAAGGTGGAACGGGTATGGTTTCCGTAAGTTGGGACAATGGTTCTAATGACGAAGATTTATCTCAATTACCAGCAGGTGTTTATGTGGCAACGGTCGAAGATGAAAATAACTGTATTGCGACAATCACCGTTGACGTTGCGGATTCTGATGCGATTCAATCCAGCCTTTCATCGGAAGATGTTAATTGTTTTGGTGGCAACGATGGAAGCATTAATTTGGAGGTCTCTGGTGGAATGGGTGGTTTCACTTATAGTTGGACTGGACCAAATGGTTATACCTTTACAGGTGAAGACCCGGTAGATTTGGAAGCAGGAGATTATGAAGTGACTTTTGAAGATGCGCAAGGTTGTAGCCAGGTTTTAGCAATGACTATCAATCAACCAGCGACGGGCGTTGAGTTAACTATTCCAGCAACAGAGACGATTTGTTTTAATACAACAGATGGAACAGCAACCGTAGAAGCAATTGGCGGTGCAGGAAACTACAGTTATGAATGGAGTAATGGTTCAAACACGGCGGACATCAATACTTTAAATGCTGGAAATTATACCGTAACCGTTACTGACCAAAATGGTTGTTCGGCAATGGAATCTGTAGAGATTTTGCAACAAGAAGAATTGAATTTTAGCTTGACACAAGTCGGTGCAGACTGTTTCAATGGAACAAACGGAAGCGCAGCCATTGGTCAGGTAACTTATGGTGTGACTCCTGCCAATATCGCTGATTTTGACATCAATTGGAGTGCTGGTGGGCAATCTACACCAGGAATTATCAACCTGACAGGTGGACAAACCTACGCCGTGACGGTAACGGATGCCTTGGGTTGTACCGCAACCAATAACGTTACAATCATCAATCCAGCAGAAATTGGTGCATCAGCCGCCATTCAAGCAATTGTTAGTTGTGCGCAAGGTGACGACGGGGCAGTGATTGCTTCGGGTGATGGTGGAACTGAACCTTATTCCTTCCAGTGGGGCGCTAATGCAGCTGGACAAAACACCGCGATAGCAAGTAACTTATCTGCGGGAATGTATGTAGCAACGGTCACAGATGACAACGGATGTTCGACGACAACTAATATTGAATTAACCGACCCGACGCCAATTTCTGTTGGTTTCAATAGTACTCCTGTTCTTTGTAATGGAGAAGCAAATGGAACAGCAATTGCGAATGTACAGGGCGGACAAGCTCCTTATAATTACGTATGGCAAGATGGACAAACGACACAAGAAGCCGTTAGTCTTTTGGGTGGCGAACAACAGGTAACGATTACAGATGCTTTCGGTTGCGAATTAGCAGCTGCGACAGTAATACCACAACCAGACGAACCACTGTCGGCATGGCATGATGCAGAAGACGTAACTTGTTTTGGAGACCGAGATGGACAAATCTTTATGTTCCCATCGGGCGGAACAGCACCTTATTCCTACAGTATGGATGGTGGAGAAACCTTCTTTGGTTCTTCCACTTTGATTGCCTTGTCTGCGGGGACACATGAAGTAATTGTGCAAGATAGTCGAGGTTGTCAATATACCGAAGAAAATATTTTTATCAATGAACCTGATGAGTTAATTGTCGAATTGGGCTCGAATATCAACTTAGAATATGACGTTGAATTATTATTGGATGCTGACATTACCGGACAAATTGGTGATTTGAATTATCAATGGAATCAATCGGATTCTTCTGCTTTTCTGGCAACACCAAACGAGGCGAGTACATTGATTAGAATTTTTAATCCTACGACTTTCACGTTGAATGTTGTCGATGAAAATGGTTGTGAAGCAGAAGATGCCATTGTTGTCTTTTTGGAAACGCCGCGTGCAGTCGTCGTACCAACAGGATTTGCACCAGATGGTGACAACGGTATGAATCAAGTATTACACGTTCACGGACGTTCGAAGTTGGTTTCAGAAATCAAGAGTTTCCAAGTATTTGACCGCTGGGGCGAACAAGTATTCGAGTTGAATAATCTTCAAATTAACGATACCAGCCCAGCAGCAGGCTGGAATGGTACTTTTGAGGGCGAACCTATGATGTCGGGTGTATACGTGTGGGTCGTAGAAGTAGAGTATGTGGATGGCAAAACAGAAGTTTTACGCGGACATACGACATTGATTCGATAGGGACAATTGAATTTTTGGTTTTTAAAAATGGACATCAGGGTTACTTGGTGTCCATTTTTTTATTAGGGGTTTTAGTATAAGGCAATTTTTCTCGCTAAGAGAAAAAGTAAATTCCAAATACGGTTTTTGCTCCGTCTATAAAAAATAATCAGGTGGTGCGGACGGACAAAAGATAGAAAATGTACAAAATTCTATCTGATTTTTAATCAT
>CAYUNA010000142.1:0-9058 GCA_964445895.1 uncultured Saprospiraceae bacterium
GAGTACACCCAAATAAAACCCACTATCCAATTCCTTATTCTCCTGCAATAAAACAATGGCAAGCAATATGCCATAAACTGGCTCTAAATTGACGGTCAAATTGGCTGCAAACGCTGTAATGTGTTGCAACGCCCGCAACGATAAAACGTAAGCAAAAGTCGTACAAACCAATGCCAATATAACCAGATAAACCCAATCCATTCCAACAGGCATAATCTGTACATCAGGAGCGAAATATAGATAAAACGGCATTAAAATCGTGATAAAAAGCAATGCTCCTCCAATTTCTAAAAAAGTGATTTCAATAGGACTCGTTTTATCAATCAGTTTTTTATTTAAAGTAGAAAATAATGCAGCTAAAAATGCCGAAATCAACCCCATCACAATCCCGATATACATAAAACTCTCCGTATTATTGATGACCAACATCATTCCTGGAATAATGAGTAGCCCTAAGCCCAATTCAAACCACTTCACTTTTTGCTTCATAATTAATGGCTCTAAAAGTGCCGTAAAAAATGAAGCCGTCGCCATACAAATCAAACAAACGGAGACATTTGCGTACTTGGCTGCCCCAAAAAATGTAACCCAATGAATGGCTACTAAAATCCCAATAGCCAAAAACTGAAAAAATGTTTTACGAGGTAATGTTCGATACAATCGCGCGACATCCACCAAAAACAATAAACTAATGGTCGTAAAAAACACTCGCCACCAAACCAAAACAGTTTCGGGAACAGAGATAATTTTACCCAAAATGGCGGTAAAACCAAAGAGGAAAACAGCAAGATGCAGTTCGAGGTAAGCACGGCGAGTTGGATTCATGATTACTTTTTTAGGTGTCAGGAATCAGGGGTCAAGAGTCAATGGCGATAAATCGTTTTGAAATTCGATTTTCTGATACCTGACTACTCTACCCTTCACTCCTCAAAAATTACAGCACAAAAGAACAAAATTCGTTTTCGATTGTATATCTTTGCGAACAATTTTAAATAATATTTTTTTTAAACCAATTATCAAACATGGCTCTAAAAGTAGGAGACAAAGCTCCAAATTTCACTTTATTCAACAGCGACAAAAAAGAAGTTTCCTTAGACAACTTTCGAGGCGAAAATGTCGTTTTGTTGTTTTTCCCATTAGCATTCACTGGCGTTTGTACGACAGAATTATGCACAATGCGCGACGATATCGGGTCTTATAAAGGTATGGATGCACAAGTTTTGGCAGTCTCTGTCGATTCTCTTTTTACCTTAGAAAAATTTAAAGCGGAACAAAATTTGAATTTCCCTTTATTAGCCGATTTTAATAAAGAAGCGTCACGTGCTTATGATTGCTTGTACGAAGATTTCGTGTTGGGCATGAAGGGAGTTTCTAAGCGTTCTGCGTTTGTTATTGATAAAGACGGAACGATTCGTTACGCAGAAGTGTTGGATGATGCAGGTAAATTGCCTAACTTTGACGCTATCAAAAAGACTTTGAATTCATTAAAATAGTCTTTAGCATTTGGTCTTTAGCTTTGTGTGAGCTAAAGACCAAAAACTAACAGCTAAAGACCAACAAGAAAAATATGCTTTTTAATCACTTCGACGAAGATTTTGACACGGCAGTTTTAGATGAAACCGAAACAGATATTGGGTCGGGCACAGCATCTCAACTGATTGTTTACAACGACGACCACAATACTTTTGATTGGGTCATTCAATGCTTAGTGGAAATACTTGATCACTCTCCAGAACAAGCAGAACAGTTGTCTTTAATTGTTCACTTCAAAGGAAAAGCAACCGTCAAGACTGCTCCAATGTCCGTATTGCGCCCTAAGAAAGACGCTTTGGTTGATAGAGGCTTGTCAGCAGTAATTGAGGGAATGAAGGACGACTAAGTTGCGGTAAAAAAGTAATTTTTAGCAAAAAAAAATGCTCAATGATGTCATTCATTGAGCATTTTTTCGTTTTAGTATATTTCATTAAAAATGATTTAAAAACCTGACTATCAACATTTAACATGTTTTTTTTCGAATATCTAATCAAAACTAAATTTAATAAATACTTGTTTTATCATATAAATATTATTAACTTGTGTTGTGTTTTATTTAGAAAAGCAATATATAGCCAGGGTTTCACTCCATATTTCAAAAAACAGAAAAGTAAATTTTAGTTTTAGAAAAGCATTTACACTTAATTTTTAATTCAGAAAGAACGTGGATTAGAGCAGCATTTAAGTGCCTCGTAGTAATTAATTTTATTGGGCGACAGTCGAATAAAAGACCATTTATTTATTAAGAATTTGAAAAACGATTCGTCTTTTCAGACTATTTCGTTTACAAGTGTATTTGCAGAAACCAAAGTTTAAAACTCAACCCACGAAATGGTGGCTTCTTAGTTGGAGTTGCCATTTTTTTTTCAAAACACTCACAACATCCCTTCATCCGCAAAACTATAATAATCATTGTCTGCCACAATAATATGGTCGAGTATCTGAATATCCAATAGCTTCGCACCATCCTGCAATTTCTTAGTGATTTTCAAATCCTCATTCGATGGAAAACAGTTACCAGAAGGATGATTATGGCAAAGTATCAAGCAAGGTGCATTGGCTTCGACTGCTTTTTGAAAAACCATTTTTACGTCTACAATCGTTGCGCTCGAACCACCTTTACTGACGAGTTTTCGACCAATTACGCGACAGGCACGATTGAGTAGCAGAATCCAAAACTCTTCGTGAGGTAAGTCCATAATTTTGGGCGCAAGCAAATTGTAAGAATCATAGCTGGATTTGATTTGTGGACGGTCTTTAAGGTCTATAAGTTGACGGCGACGACCGAGTTCCATAGCCGCAGCAATGGTAATGGCTTTGGCTTCACCGATACCTTTAAAATGCTGGAGTTCTTTAAGCGTTTGTTTACCAAGTAGATTGAGGTTATTGTCGGACGCGGCAAGTACACGCTTGGCAAGGGAGACAGCGGTTTCTTCTCGTGAGCCAGAATTCAATAAAATTGCGATTAATTCTGCATCGGAAAGATTGTGCTTGCCGAGGTGCATGAGTTTTTCGCGAGGTCGGTCTTCTTCTGCCCAAGCGGTAATTGGGAGGATGTTTTTAGGGAGGTAGTTTTCCATCATAGTTGTTTAATTAGGGAGTTTGTAATGGGAATTTTAGTAAAAGTAGCTTAAAAGTAGCTTTTGTCAAAATTTCAAAACAAAAACAAATACATTTTTATTTATTCCAAACATTAAAAATACATGTGTTTTTGATTTATTTTTCAAAAATGAAGGTTTTCTATCCCAAAAGTTTGGATATTTGCCAGATGTCAACCGCTACTTTCAAAAAAGACGAACGATTGAAAAGCCGCAAAATCATCGGCAAATTATTCTCAGACGGACAATCCTTTGGTATGTATCCGCTGCGTTTGGTATGGTTAGAAATGCACGAAATCCAAGGCGATTTTCCCGTGAAATTTTCTTTGAGCGTGCCTAAGCGAGCATTTCCCAAAGCCGTTGACCGCAACCGATTGCGCAGACTCGTTCGTGAAGCATGGCGACTCAATAAAGCATGGCTATACGACCGACTCGCAGACGACGGCAAGCAGTACGCGTTTATGGTACTTTACACTGCAAAAGAACCATTGGAACTGTCGAAAATCGAAGATGCCATGCGTCGTGTGAATCGCCGTTTTTTAAAAAAAAGAAACGGAAATCAATCTTCAAACAACTGAAAGCTCTAAAATAGCTTCTTTGAATTGAAATTTTTGAGATTAAAAATATGTCCAGATACTTAAACCATCTAATATCCTCTTTATGCGTCTCCTTTTCACCTTTATCTTCGTATTTTTTACCAGCTTACTTTTTAGTCAAAAAATACTGCAAATCGAACGACTGCACAGTAGCAAAACCATTAAATTTTATCAAGGTAGCGAAATCATTTTCCAGACCAAAGATGGACAGTGGTACAGCCGCGTAATTGAAGATATTAATTATGAAAACAACTGGTTGTTATTCGTAGATGGGCACACGTCGATTGACCAAATTGTAGCAATGAAGTTGTCTAAAAACAAGAAATGGTCTCAAAATTTAGGGAATCAAATTATGTTGTTTGCGCCACTTTGGGCAGGATATACTGCAATTGCTTCGTTGGTGGACGAGGAGCATAGTTTTCAGAAAGGAGACTATATTATTATGGGGTCTACCTTAGCGACAGGAGCTTTATTGCGCTTGTTGTTTACTGCAAAAACATATAAATTTTCAAAGAATGGGAAAGCGAGTAAGAAATTTCGATTGCGGATTTTAGATTTAAACTTGAAATAAGGAACATGAAGTAGATAACTTAACATTCTTGAGAGGATATTTTGTTTATAAGCCGTCTGATTTTTAGGACGAGACAGAAGTTAATACCCCAATTTCTTATCCTCTTCCGTCCATTCACTACGCTTTTTATAATACTTCTTCGCAACGACCAACAACCCAAAAGACTCACAATCTTCTTTTGTCTGTACTGCATGATGCGATCCGTGTGCCCGCAAAATAGCTCGCGAATACTTGTTGTCTAATTGCTTGAACCAGCTAAATCGACGATGAATATACACATCATGAATTAAGAAATATATCAATCCATAAATTGAAATACCAATGCCGACAAAGGTCAACCAAAAATGGGGCGTCGTCGCTCCTCCAATAAAACTAAACATACTCGGTATCGCAAAGACTAGAAAAAATCGGTCATTTTTTTCAAAAAACCCTTCGTTATCATGCGGATTGTGGTGGTCTTCATGCCAACTCCATAAAAAGCCATGCATGATATATTTATGTGCAAACCACGCCACAAATTCCATTGCTACGACCGTCGCTATTGTAATTCCTATATAGATTAATGCAGTCATGTTTTTTAGTTTATAAATCTTAAACAAGTTCTGTAAATTTTCCAACTCATTTCTGCCCCTTGAAATATCCTTCTAAAAACGTAAAGAAACTTACTTTACAGTATAATAGCCTTGATTACGGAACTATTTTTTAAGTTTTTTGAAAAAAATATGACAAATAGACGTACAGAAAAGTCGTTTGCCATTTACAGCATATTAAATCGCATTTTCACAGCAGAGCTACAAAGCAAGTAAAATTTTCGACTATCCTTCACTCTGATTCGTTGCTGTTTGACAACTGCAGCTGTTGCTTTTTTAATTTTTTTAAACAAACTAATGTAATAAACATAAGCCAAATAAACGCCAAACTTCGAGCCTTCTGGCAAATTCATAATACCTACCAACGCATCATCAAAATCTTTTTTGATATCCGCTTCAATACGTATTTTATCATCGTTTGTAAAATTAGTAAAATCTACTCCTGGAAAATAAACACGTCCTCTCTCATCAAAATCGCTCTTCATATCTCGCAAGAAATTGATTTTTTGAAATGCTGAACCCAAACTCTGTGCTGGTGCCTTCAATGACTCATAACGCTGCTTATCGCCTTCACAAAAAACCCGCAAACACATCAATCCGACTACTTCAGCCGACCCATAAATGTACTGATTGTATAAGCTGTCTTCATACTTATTAAAATGCAAATCCATTTCCATACTATCCAAAAACGCATCAATTAGTTCCATCTCAATATCATATTCATGCACAACTTCCTGAAAGGCATGCAAAACAGGATTCAAACTAATTTTTTCTTCAATTGCAGTATAAGTATCTTGTCGAAAACGAGTAAGCAATGTTGGTTTATCAAACTCATGGAACGTGTCAACAATCTCATCCGCAAACCGCACAAAACCATAAACAGAATAAATTGGCATTCGAAATTTTCGGTCAAAAACACGAATACCCATCGAAAAAGAAGTACTGTATCGACGGGTTATCAGCGAACTACATTCGCGGCAAGTCTTGTTATATAACTCTTGTGAATTCATCGTATCATAGTTTTAAAAATGGTCTTTATAAGCTCTTTGAATTAAGCAATGTCTAGTAAAGTAAAAAAATCAAAGATTGATTAAGTGGCGCGTGTTTATTAGCCGAAGGCTTTCTCAATTTCCTTCGCCACAACCTGACCAGAAATCAACGATGGCGGCACGCCTGGTCCTGGTGTCGTCAATTGCCCTGCATAATACATATTTTCAATTTTATCACTCTTCATTTTTGGTTTTAAAAACGCAGTTTGCAATAACGTATTCGCCAAACCGTAAGCATTTCCCCGAAAAGCATGATAATCACTTTCAAAATCCCGATGTGCAAACGATCGTTTATAAACTACCGAATCTCGGATATTCTGCTCTGTCAAATCTTCCAAACGCTCCATTATTAAGTCATAATATCGCTCTCGAATTTCTTCCGAATCTTCCAAACCTGGCGCGACAGGAACTAACAAAAACACATTTTCATGTCCTTTTGGCGCAACTGACTCATCCGTAATTGACGGCGCACAGACGTAAAAAAGCGGTGCATCTGGCCAAGCCGGGCTTTCATAAATCTGATACGCGTGGTGCTTGAAGTCTTCGTCAAAAAATAAATTGTGATGCTTTAATTTTTGGAGTTTTTTATTAATTCCTAAATAGAATAGTAGACTTGATGGCGCCATCGTCCGTTTTTGCCAATAAGCTTCACTATATCTACGATGCGACTTTGGAATTAGATGTTGTTCAACATGATGATAATCTGCCGCCCCAACCACTACATCGGTTGGAAAAGAATCAGTTGCAGTTTCTAAAGAGACAACTGTATTATTTTTAAGTTTTATTTCCTTGACTTCTTGATTCAATAAAATTTTTACACCCATTTCTTTCGCCAAATCCACCATTCCTTCAATGATTTTGTGCATCCCACCCATTGGATACCAAGTACCTAAAGTCATATCTGCATAGTTCATTAAGCTATACATTGCAGGAGTATTTTCGGGAGTAGCACCAAGAAAAAGGACTGGAAATTCAAGCAATTGAATCAGTTGCTTATTTTTAAAAAGCTGATTGACATGCTTCGACATAGAAGTAAACATCTGTAAGCGAAACATGCTTTTGAGAATCCGCAGGTCAACAAATTCAAAAATAGAGAGACTCGGCTTGTGGACAAATTCGCCCATACCGACCTTATATTTGTACTCCGCTTCCGCTAAGAATTTACGCAAATTGGCGGCACTCCCCTTTTCATAACTTTCAAACATCGCTTCCAACTCAGACATCTTAGCTGGCACATTCATCACCTCTCCTTTGCCAAAAACCACGCGATAAGAGGGATCAAGCCGTTTTAAATCATAATAGTCTGCCGTTTTTTTACCAAACAATGCAAAATATTCGTCAAATACATCTGGCATCCAATACCAACTCGGTCCCATGTCGAAAACAAAGCCATCGACTTCAAATTTGCGCGCGCGCCCTCCTGGAATATTATTTTTTTCTAAAATAGTGACATTAAAACCGCGTTGTGCTAAACAAGTAGCAGCAGCCAATCCAGAAAACCCTGCGCCAATGACGGTAACATTTTTAGACATGTAGCATTAAAGATTAAGTGATTCTTTCGTTTAGTTTTGCTGTAAAAAATCAACACGCATTGTTTAACGGGAAGGTGAGAAAATTGTTTTTAAGAAATGTAAATTATAGGGTATATGTTGTTCTGCATGATTTCATTTGGAGTGCTATTTTTTTTAAAATATTAAGCTTACTACTTTTCAAAATTGAGCAATGGAATTGTTTAAGCAAAATAACACTGTCACATTTTAACCAAAACAGCGTGTAAAATTTCAAAAAAAACATTTTTCTTTATTCAAAAACAGCTTAAAGCACTCAAAACAAATCAACCACACCTTTTCCTATCCGTAAATTTGCGTATTCAATGCCAAAACCACCTTCAAAAACTACTGAAACAATATTCACCCGTATCAAAAACGACATTTTACAGCATTTTGTCACAAAAATGCACTTATCTTTGCAGCATCCTCTACAATCAAGTATTTGACTTCAAACAATCGTCACCTACTTACTTTCCTTCATTTCCCTCATATTAACTCCCCTCAATTTTTTTAAAACATACAATTTTTACCAAATCAAAACTCATACATTATGAAAGTGTCAATCATCACTATCTTACTTTTAGCAATTAATTTGCAATCGTTTGCGACCAATATTATTTTTGTAAAAGAAGGTGCAACAGGTAGCGGTATTTCTTGGAAAAATGCGACAGGCGATTTACAATCTGCACTTGAGGCAGCCACTAAAGGCACACAAATTTGGGTAGCGGAGGGTATTTATTTTCCTGCTAACTGCGACAAATGCAACGACAGAGCACGAAGCATCATGTTTAACGTAAAGGATGGCGTGGAATTGTACGGAGGATTTGCGGGTACAGAGACGAAACTGATGCAACGAAAATGGCGCCAATACCCAACGACATTGAGTGGTAATATTGGTCGGACAGACAACTTAGACAACTCATTTTCAATTATTTATACTCGCAATGTTAGCAAATCAACAGTGGTTGATGGCTTCTTAATTTCTGATGGCAACGCGGACGGCATGGCGGTAGAACGTGACTTCACTCGTGCGGGTGCAGGCTGGTACAATGATGGTGAAAACGGCGTATCCAACCCAACGATTCGCAACTGTATCTTCATGTATAACCAAGCAAGTGAGGGTGGCGCAATTTTCAATAATGGCTACGAAGGAGAAGCTAAACCAAATATCAAAAACTGTACATTTATTGGAAATATGGCCACTACAAGCGGTGGTGCGATTTTTAATTATATCAAAAATAAAAAGGATGTGGTTGTATTTACCAACTGCAAATTTGTGAGTAATAAAGCAAAAGTTGGTGGCGGTGTTTTTTCGACGGGTCGCGCTGATTTGGTAAGCAATCAACTTGAATTTTGTACTTTTTTAAACAATAAAGCACAAGCAGGACAAAACTGGCATGTAGATAATGGAGGGCTATCTTCGACGGATTTGCGGAAGCGAATTGCGAAGGATAGTGCAACGAATATGTAGTTTTTTTTATAAAAAAAGTACGCTTTGCCTTACTATCATGATAAATAAGTACTCGGACATAATTATTCTATGAATTTTAGAGCTAAGATTTTTTTGATAG
>CAYUNA010000143.1:0-9032 GCA_964445895.1 uncultured Saprospiraceae bacterium
TTCAATTAATTCAACAACCCAATCTGGTCTTCTGTAATATGAATCGTTCGCAATACCTGCGTCCGTTCAGACACATCTCCGCCATTCTCCAAGCGCAATACACCACGTGGGCAAACGGCAGCACAAACACCACAACCTACACAAGATGACCGTACAATATCTTGCCCTTTTTGTGCATAAGACCGCACGTCGATTCCCATTTCACAATAGGTCGAACAGTTACCACAGGAGATACATTGACTACCGTTGGTCGTGATTCTAAAACGAGATTTAAAACGTTGTACCAAACCTAAATATGCTGATAATGGACAGCCAAAACGACACCAGACTCGATTACCCATCAAAGGATAAAAACCAGTACCGACAACTCCTGCAAAACCTGCCCCGATGATAAATCCATACCAACTTCGGACGGTATCACTATTGAAGCCGAGGACTTGATATTGTCCTGTAAAATAGGTGTATAAGGTCATTGCGGTCATAAGTATAGCAAAAACCAAAACGCCATGAATAATCCAACGTTCAAATTTCCATGCCCGCAAACTCTTATCAGATAACTGCCGATAAGGGTCGCCCAATGTCTCTGCCAAACCTCCACAACCACAAACCCAAGAGCAATACCATCGTTTTCCAAAGAAATAAGTGATGATTGGTACTGCCAAAACAATCAAGGCAATGCCCCAAACGAACATGAAAATACCCAATCCACCGCTATTAATTAGGTTGTTGATATTCCAATCGAAAAAGAAATCATAATCGAGTGGCCAAATGTTTTTAAAGTCAAAATAGGGTTGATTTAATCGCACTAAAATTTCAGGCAACAAAAACGCAATCGCGGTTTGGAAAAACATAACCGAGGCTGTTCGTACCATTTGATAGCTGTTGTGGCGATATTTTGCAAACATTCGCAGACCCATCACACAGACGATAATTGAATACATCAAGCCGTACAAAAACCATTCGCTGGCTTCGTTGCCACTTAACATTTGGCTGATTGGATCAGCAATAATCATCCAACCTGTGATATAATGTGGATTCCAATAAAGTAAAATATAAAATAAAATAAGGTAGACTCCTGCAAAAATTCCTAAGTAACCAGTTATAGAAGGTGATGCTGATTTTGGCGGATTATTTTTGATTTGTTTTTCAAAAAAGAAAACCAATCCGGTTATCAACAATGCCATACCTATCGTCAAAAGTGGCCACAATAAATTCCCTTTCATATAGAAAAAACCAAATGCAGTTACACCCAAAATAGTTGCAATTAAGAATATTGTTCGCGGGGTCACTTTGAGTCCTCGCGTCATTGAACTATGGTAAATATGGTCGTGTTTGATGCCCGGTATTTTTTGGAATTTCGGAATGATGTACAACAAACCACCTAAGATAGCTAATCCGAAACTTAGAAACCAATACATCATTGGATTACTGGAAACAGGTCCAGAACTTGCTTTTTTGACAATAGGTGTTAAATAAGGCTTGGTACTACCGATGCGATAATCCCATTCGCCAATGCCATCAGGCGCGCCATTAGCTTCAAAATCACTGTCGATATTGGCTTTTGCAGTCTTTAAAATAGGTTTTAAGGCAGCGACTAATTCAAAATTTGAACCATATTCTTTGCCTAGAATGCCCTCATCTTCCATTACTTTTAGAACGGCAGCATTATGATATTCGTTACCTAAAGAAACGGCATCTTTTGTTAATTTATAACCATCCAAGCCAAGAATCGCCGTGAAAATAGCGAACCCAATCAGGAAAATTCCTATTCCGATTTTCTGAACAATTGTTTTATGAGTTGATTTTGTATTTGACATTTTTTTAGTGTATTGGTGTAGTAAGTGAATTGGTATATTAGTTGGCAATGCCTCATTTACACCATTTTTAAGCAGTCGCGAGTTTTTTCAAAAATTGCATTGCGCCTTTCAGGCTACGTTTCTGTTTTAACTGTATATTTTTACCCGATTGTTGATTATAAATTTTAACTACATCCTCCTCGTATTCTTTATAAAACTCAGGATCAAAATTGGCAATACCTAAATTTCGCAACACTTCTTCAATATGTGTTTTCTCTTTCAACCATTTTTCACAAACCTCATGACGATACCGCACGCCCATTAAATTAAAACCTAAAATTTCTGACGTTTGGTTGTCATAAACAATCCGAATTGCTTTGCGTCCGTCGGAATGTTCCCAATAAATGGAAGTATGATTTTCGGGAGGCCGAGTATTTATATTTCCATAAACCTGGTACTCAATGTCTAAAAATTTCGCAGAGTTGAACCAGATTCCTGGATTGTACGCGATTTTTTTACCGCAAATATTATAAGCAACTGTCTCGCCCATCATGCGTCCTGTGTACCAAATGGCTTCGATACCTCGCCGCCCTTCACGTGGATTGCGAAGTTCAGCACAATCGCCAATAGCGTAAATGTCAGGAATATTGGTTTGCAGATTTTCATCGACTAAAATGCCTCGCTTAATTTCAATATCGCCAAAACGGATGAAGTCAATGTTAGGGCTAACGCCTGCTGTCAAACCAACATAGTTGCATTTGATTTTTTCGCCAGTGCTCGTTACGACCATCTGTGCTGTTTCATTTTGGTCACTCCATATTTCTTTCAACTCTGTCTCCAAACGCAAATCAATTCCATGTTCTCGAATATGTCGCGTTATCATGTCCGACTCTTCATTGGGCAGCACAGCATTCCAATATTTGGTTTCCCGCACCAAAAAGGTCACTGGGATATGGCGACTATGTAGCATTTCCGCCAACTCAATTCCAATCAATCCACCACCTACAATGACCGCTTGATTAATGCCTTTTTCGCTATGGCGTTCGAGCGCTTCAAGGTCTTGTCGGCTATATAAGCCATGCACGCCGTCGAGGTCTTGCCCTGGCCAACCAAATTTATTCGGCTTCGAGCCAGATGCAATAATTAGCTTATCAAACGCCATTTTTTTACCATCAGCAAACTCTAATTGCTTAGTTTTGGTGTCTACCTTGTCAACCCAGCCTTGCTTGAGTTCAATGCGGTTTTTTTTCCAGAACCAGTCTTCGTAAGGTTCAATATCGTCCCATCGCATGTGTCCCATATAAACATACATGAGGGCAGTACGCGAGAAAAAATAATCAGTCTCGCCAGAAATGACGGTGATTTTGTGGTCACTTAATTTGCGGAGATGTCGGGCGGCGGAGATACCCGCTATGCCGTTTCCAATAATGGCTATGTGCATAAAGTATGGTGTTGTTTTGATTGATGTTGATGCTCTAGGGAATTTAGGTTTTTGGAAATTTGGTTTGCAAAACAATCATTTCAACTCTTTAAAAGTTGAATGCTAGTCAAAGATTTTGACAGAGATGTCCTGTGGCTGTCTTTTTGACAATGGTAAATAATGCCTTAAAAGTATCAAATTCCTCTAAAAAAGTGATTTTTTAGAGGAAAAAAAATAATTTTTAGAAAAAAAAATGCCTCTACTACATTTTGAGTTAATTTTTATAATAAAAATTTGCCTATTGTTATAAAGAATAGTATCTTCGCGCTCCAATTTAAAAAAAGTAAAATCTATACTATATATGTTAATCATTGAAGTAAAAAATGGCGAAAGCATTGATCAGGCATTGAAACGTTACAAACGTAAATTTCGTAATGCAAAAGTGATGAAAGAATTGCGTAACCGTAAACAATTTACCAAGCCATCGGTAAAACGTCGTCACGAGGTGTTGAAAGCTGTTTATAAAGAAGATAAAGTACGCGCAGGTTTAATCTAAATCTCGCTTTGGTTATAAAATATTCAAAACCTTGAATTCGGAGTGGACGCTCTGGATTCAGGGTTTTTTATTTTTCAGAAATATGAATTCCTCCTTTTTAGAAAAACTCTATCAATCACATTGGCAATCACGAGATATTCCATCTCCCGAACAAGTTTGTCAGGTTTTAAATGGGTTATTAAAATTACTATTTCCAGAATTGGCAGACCGAAGATTTTCGAGTTATCGGGATTTTGAAAACCACTTTCATACTTTGCGTTTAGAGTTGAATAAAATTTTGGAATTAATCAAAGAAGAACTTCCGCTGACGCCCGAAGTAATCGAAAGTCAATTTGTTGGAAAACTTCCAGTGGTTTATGAAAAATTAATGAAAGACGCCAACGCTATTTCTAAAGGTGATCCTGCGGCAACGAATACTCGCGAAGTAATCCGAACATATCCAGGTTTTTATGCCATTGCCATCCATCGGTTGGCCCATGAATTTCATGGTTTGGACGTGCCACTAATTCCTCGAATTTTATCAGAATATGCCCACAGCGAAACGGGTATCGACATTCATCCTGCGGCAACGATTGGCGAAAATTTCTGTATCGACCACGGTACAGGATTGGTAATTGGTGGAACTTGCAATATTGGAAATAATGTCAAAGTTTACCAAAATGTTACGCTTGGTGCATTGAGTGTACGCAAGGAGTTGGCGGAAACCAAGCGACATCCGACGATTGAAAATAATGTGGTAATTTATTCGGGAGCAACTATTTTGGGCGGTGAAACGGTGATTGGCGAAGGGAGTATCATTGGTGGAAATGTTTGGTTGACGCGGAGTGTTCCCGTTAATTCGAGAATTTATTATCAGGCGAATGTTAAGGGTTTGAATGAATAGATGATAAGAAAAGGAGCTAAAAATTTTCTCGCTTCCCAAATATAATAACAAATGTACTTACTATAGTGTAAAATAAGTTTCTTCGTCTTTTTCACAAAGGGATTTTAAAGGAGCAAAACTGTTTGCAAAAACCGTTTTGCTCCCTTAAACCCCATCGCGCCGCAGGCGCAGGGGAGTGAGTTTTTTGAAGCTCAAAAATCTTGCGATTTTCTCGCTTCTCAAGATATAAGGAAACTTACTCCATACTATACTTAACAGTACATTTACTAAATAAACGTAAAAAATATGGCATCCATTTTAGAACTCGTTGGCAATACGCCCCTGGTTGAAATTGACAAATTGAATCCTCATAGCCACGTCAAAATTTACGGTAAGCTTGAAGGACAAAACCCCGGTGGTAGTGTCAAAGACCGCGCAGCCTATGGTATGATTAAAGGTGCACTAGATAGAGGAGAAATCACAAAAAATACTCAAATTGTGGAAGCGACAAGCGGAAACACGGGTATTGCATTGGCGATGATAGCAGCGCAGTTTGATATTCCAATTACGCTGATTATGCCCGAAAACTCTACTAAAGAACGTATTCAAACCATGCAGTCTTACGGTGCAGAAGTCATTTTGACGCCTGCCAAAAAAACGATAGAATATAGTCGGGAATATGCCGAATCATTGGTGAAAGAGAAAGGCTATAAAATGCTCAATCAATTTGCGAATAACGATAATTGGGGCGCACATTACCGCACAACGGGCCCCGAAATTTGGCGCGACACCAATCAGAAAATCACCCATTTCGTCTCTTCAATGGGTACGACTGGAACGATTATGGGGGTTTCTCGTTTTTTGAAAGAACAAAATCCTGACATTCAAATTGTAGGCGTTCAACCAACGGATGGCTCACGTATTCCAGGTATTCGACGATGGTCAAAAGAGTTTTTACCGAAAATATTTGAGCCTTCGCGCGTCGATGAAGTGATTGAAGTATCCCAATTAGAAGCAACGAAAATGATGCAAAAATTGGCGAAGCAAGAAAGTATTTTTGCAGGCATGAGTAGCGGTGGGGCAGTGACGGCTGCGTTGAAATTGGCAGCGACATTGGAGGAAGATGCCGTAGTCGTCTGCATCATTTGTGATAGAGGCGACCGATATTTGAGTTCAGGAATTTTTGGGAATTAGGTTATGCTTTACATTAAAAAAATCGACCGAAGCGGAGGAGTCTGGTATAACTAAAACCTATTCGAATCTACAGGCAGTTAATTAAATGCTCCGCTTCGGTGGGAATGAATGACAAATTCAATTAACGAATCAAAACAAACACGCCATTCTCTGTTACTACTTCTCCATTTGTTTGCGTCACACTGATGGTATAAACATAGCCACCAGCTGGCGCATCTTCTCCATTAATTCGACCATCCCAGCCTTGGTCAACGTCTATACTTTCAAATAATTTATCGCCATAACGGTCGAAAATTTCCATTTGAAAAGTCGCATTTTCACCAAAGACAACGAGTGGTTTAAAAATGCGATTTACGCCACGAGGGGCGAAAGCGTTGGGAACCCATATTTTGACAGGTTGTTCAACACAGGCAATATTAGAACGAGAACGAATGCTTTCCGTTGTGCCATCGGGCAGCGTCAAAGTCGCATTCGCAATGACGTAATAACAGGCATTCGCATCGTCAGCAGTCGTGACGGTGAGTTGGTCAAAAAAAGTAGAGTCGATTACGGATGCAGTTCCAATTTGAGATTCTGTTCCGTTTGAAATTTTAAAAATAGTATAAACAATATCACTCGTATTTTCAATACCTAAAGGTGTCCAAATAATTTGATTGACATTGCCACCAACCGCTTGCCCTTTTAGAAAAATGGTCTTACCTAAATTAGAAAAAACAATGGTGTCACAATTGTCTGTTGTCGCAATTTGATAAGTCACAATGCCACTATTTGCGGTAGCATTAGCATCTAAAAAAAGCTGTTCCGTAGGAATGGGATTGGGCGGTAGCTCATTAGAAATTTCTGCCAAACTGCCTGTAGAATTACTAAAAACGGCTACCTGGCTTACTTCTGCATCTGTATCAAAACTGTACGTTACCTCTACTTCTCCAATCGGTGTGACACTTACATTTTTAATCAATAACTCCCGTACGGGCTGAATAATATCCAGCGTTTGACAAAAAATATTAGACCTGGACATCGCACCCGTCACTGATTCTACGGCTTCCACATAAAAACAATATTCGTCGCTATCGTTGGCATTTTCATACAAATAAGATGTCGCATTGCCAGTAGTGACATCCACCATTTGAAATGCACCATTGTTAATACTCAGCCAAATTTGATGTTCTGCAATCGGATTTTGCCAGTTTTGATAAGGATTCCATTCTAAAAGCAAGGTTTGACTACAGATATCAACCGTCGTTTCCAGCAAAATCGTATTGTGTGGGTTGTCAAAAATACTAGTATTGCCACATTGGTCTAAAGCATTGACAAAGTAACTTTCAACGGTATTATTAGGTAAAGCGTTTAAGTCTGTATAGGTAGTCCCACTAAAAACGGTGTCAATCGGAATGAAGCCGATATTGGTCTCTCGATATATAATATAACCAATGACTTCGGGCGATGGGCTGATGTTCCATGATAAATCAACTTGTCCATTTTCTACACTGACCACCTCGATAACGGAGACATCCGGAGGGCGATTGTCGAGGGTATCGGAGGAAATTTGCATTTCTCCAGGACAATTATAATCACTTAAAAAATAATAGTACCAGAGATTCCCACCCGCTGTTGCGTGGAAATAAGTTGACTGGTTTTCATCAGTAATTGTTGTTAATAATGTAAACGGACCCGTTTCATCGGCACTAATATAAATTTCATAACTGTTGAACGTCCCACAAGTATTGTTTGGTAAATTCCAAATCAGCGTATCAGAGTTAACACACAAAAACTCTGGTGGAAAAATTTGTGAAAAACCTGTGACACTCAACCCAATGAAGATTAGAAATGTTGTAATTGTCTTTTTCATGGAAACTATGATAAAAGAAGTTTTCGGACCAAGAAAATTGTAAATTCTCTTGCCCCGTCTTAAAATAGACATGCTCTTACACGCTCATGTTTAAAACGCAGCAAACTGCGTCAAATTTCAAATTGGCCGCAAAAATACAATACCATAGACAACTACGTTACATTCAAGTGGTTAAGTTTCGTACTTTTGCACCAAAAATTAAATAAAACAATGACTCAAGACTCAACTACACGAACGGACGTTAATGAATTAGGTGAATTTGGCTTAATCGAATACCTGACCAAAGATATTCAATTGCAAAATAAATCGTCAATCAAAGGCGTCGGTGATGATGCTGCGGTTATTGAAAACGGTAATCTAATGACAGTCGTTTCGACGGATATGCTGCTTGAAGGGATTCATTTTGACTTGATGTATCACCCGTTGAAGCATTTGGGATACAAGGCTGTGGTGGTCAATTTGTCGGATATTTATGCGATGAATGCAACGCCAAAGCAGATTACTTTTTCAATGGCGCTATCTAATCGATTTTCGGTAGAGGCCATTCAGGAATTGTATGAAGGGGTTCATTTGGCCTGCAAATATTATAATGTGGACTTGGTGGGCGGTGATACAACATCTTCCAAAAAAGGGTTGGCATTGAGCGTAACAGCTATCGGGCAAGTGGAAAAAGATAAGGTCGTATATCGAAATACCGCAAAAGTAGGCGACCTGATTTGCATCACAGGTGACGTAGGGGCAGCATATCTGGGACTTCAATTACTGGAACGAGAGAAGCAAATTTATTTAGCAAATCCGGGTGTGAAACCTGATTTAGAAAAAGCGGATTACTTAGTTGGGCGACAATTAAAACCAGAAGCTCGCAAAGAAATGGTTGAGTTATTTGCCAAAAATGACCTTGTTCCAACTTCGATGATTGATGTGTCCGATGGCGTTGCCTCGGAAATTTTTCACATCTGTCATCAATCAGGTGTCGGGGCATTGATTGAAGAAAGTGGTATTCCTGTGAAGCAAGAAACGGAGATGATGGCAATTAAATTTGGGATGGATCCCGCGACCTGCGCTTTGAGTGGTGGCGAAGATTATGAATTGATTTTTACAGTGAGTCCAAAGGATTTGGAAAAAGTCAAATTTTTACCAGATATGTACATTATGGGTGAAATTGTGGAAAAATCAGAAGGTGTGAAAATGGTAACAAAAGGCGGTGGACGGATTGTGGATTTGAAAGCACAGGGATGGAAGCACTTTTAAAAAAATCCTGTCAAGAATGTGGGGTAGTACTTAATACCGTGTAACAAAATTTTCTTTGCATTTAAAACAAGAGGAGTTTGAGGATGAAAAATGATTTTGCAAAA
>CAYUNA010000144.1:0-9000 GCA_964445895.1 uncultured Saprospiraceae bacterium
TATGTTAGTGAAATGAATTTAATAAGTTGAGCCAGAATGCGCCGTAATTTTTTCTTGTAAAAAGGTTTAAAAATCAGTGCATAGCCGCGTTACGGACTTATTTTTAAAGGTTTTTAGAAGGAAAAAGAACAAGCATAATGGTTCAACTTATTGAATTCATTTCACTTAGACTTTATAATGAGATTTGAGCGACTTTAAATCTCCCTCAACCTCATTCATGAAGTCTATTCTAAAATTAAATTTCTGATTTTTCATTTCTACAGATGCCGCTCCGCATGATAAGAAGATCGCACCAACGGTCCACTTTCCACAAAATCAAATCCCATCTCCATTCCTATATCATAGTACTTTTTAAAGGTATCAGGATGCACAAATTCCGCTACATCCAAGTGCATTTTCGTCGGTTGCAGATACTGTCCAATCGTCACCACATCGCAATCATGCTCCCGTAAATCTTCTAAAATTTTCACAACTTCATCTTCCGTTTCACCTAAGCCAACCATGAAGCCAGATTTCGTGCGTTTGCCGTGAGATTTAGTGATTTTTATTTGCTCCAAACTACGGTGGTATTTTGCTTGCGGACGCACTTTCCGGTACAGTCTTTCAACCGTTTCCATGTTGTGTGACACTACTTCTTGACCGCCTTCAATCATGCGTTCGAGGGCAGTCCAGTTGGCTTTTACGTCAGGAATTAAGGTTTCAATCGTCGTCGTTGGCGAAAGTTGTTTGGTCAAATGTACGGTTTGATACCAGATTTCTGCGCCTCGGTCTTTGCGTTCATCACGATTGACGGAGGTGATGACGGCGTGCTTGACTTCCATTAATTTGATGGCTTCTGCCACACGGCGTGGTTCATCTTCATCGTACTCTGGCGGTCGGCCAGTTTTAACAGCACAGAAGGAACACGAACGCGTGCAAGTGTTGCCCAAAATCATAAAAGTTGCCGTGCCAGCAGTCCAGCATTCACCCATATTCGGGCAATTTCCGCTTTGACAAATGGTATGCAATTTATATTTATCAACCAGTGAGCGCACATTTTTGTACTTCTCCCCTATCGGTAATTTCACCCTCAACCAATCGGGTTTGCGTTGTCTTGGTTCTTTTTTTTCTACTATCGGTAGCTCTAACATACTCAATTAACAATTTGCGATGAGCAATGAGCAATTTTTCAACAAGCGACTAATTGCTCATTGTACACTGTTCATTACACATTATTTTTACCATCGTTTTCCAAACTGTACATTTAGAAAAAGGTTTATAAAATAAGCACGATTTTGATTGTCCCCCACTTCAATCATAATAGGGGCTTTTTTTGTAAAAACATCCACCATTACGCCTGCCTCAAAAGCTTTGACGTATTGATCAAATGCGCCCCAGTCAAAATGCACTGCTATTTTACCATGGACACCTGGCAAAATAGAAAGTTCATCCAAGCCTTTTGTCCAACCAGATGAACCATAAATGGCGTAAATATCGGTAAATCTTTCATGATTTTCTTCTGAATATCTGGTAGAAATGGGATTTCCACCATTTTCAGGAGAAAAAATTTCTAAATAATATGGTTTTAATAAACCTAGTGTTGCACCTGCCTCATAAGAAATTCCAACGGCAACTCCCTTACGTTTGGCTTTTTCAGAATAATAGCGCTTCATACCATAACCAGCTCGAAGCGCATACAAATTATTTTGCTTCCCAAATTTGAAAGCACGCGATACTTTACCATTTGGACTACTCGCATAATCTGGACTCTGTCGCGTCTCTCTTGAGTTTTTCAATTCCCCAATTTCCAAATGAAAATATTTTGTTTGGTAGTAGGTTTTAATTTTCCCGATGTCAACACCGAAAGCAAACCCATTGGTTTGTAAACGTAGATTAATCGCTAACTCCTGGTCATATACAATGCCTTTAAACGCATCATCAAGCTGCTTCGGCTGAAATGTTCCTTGCGCGGAAAGTACGCAAAAACCAAGGAGGAGTATAGATGTGAAAATGATATTTTTCATAATGATACGTCTTGAATCGTTCAAAGAAATCGGGTTAATTCTTTTAAAATAGGCAAAATGGAATGCCTAAGTTAATCATAAATATTGAAAAAGTAAATAGGTACTACTGATATAAACGCAAAAAGGAGGATTTTGATGATAAAGAAAGGAAAATTTGTGTTGGTTTTGACAAAAAAGACTCTAAAATAGGCTATTTTTTGCTTCGACGGTCATGTTCTGCTTTAATAACAGCATTATTATGAATTTGCATTTCGTCTTTAAGGTAGGTGTATTTATCCGTGCAATCTTCAATAATCCATTTAATCTTAAAATCTTCGACTGTTCCGATTTTTGAAAAAGAAAAATCGTAAAAGCCGTTCAAAAAACCGCAACTTGGCGACACACCAGGTACTGTTACAGGGGTATCGCCAATTTTTAAATTGAGGAAAGAATCGAACATACTGGCAACAAGTGGAAAACAATCCAATGCTGTCAAATTTGCCATTCTTTGTACCGGAAAGAGTTGGTTATCACTTTCCAATACTTCCCCGAATTTATTTAGTAATAGTTCTTGACTATTATTGTTTTCAAACTTGGGTTGCTGCATTCGTAATTAACTCTTTTCCTAAAGCATAAAATAGGTTTTCTACTTGGTCTCCGGTTTTTGCACTTGTCAAAATATCATAAGGCAAAGGCAATTCAGACTCTACTACCGCTAAGTGTTCTGGCGTAACGAGGTCAATTTTGTTTCCAACAATCTTGATACTCACTCCGGGCAATAGATTTTTCAAATAATCAATATCCGTTGCCATATTCATAAAAGTAGAAGGTCGCGTCAAATCAAAAACATAAATAATTCCACTCGCCCCTAAAAAATATGAGTGCGGCACTTTGTCTTGTGATACTTCTCCTGCAATATCCCAGAGCAACATAGATACTTCATGTTCATCTACATTGACCGTACGTTTATCAACTTTTACACCGATAGTCGTCAGGTATTTTTCGCTGAAGCGGTTGTACAAAAACTTGTTGAACAACGAAGTTTTGCCTACGCCAAACGAACCCGTTAAAATTACTTTTTTACTTATCATTTCTAATCTCTTGATGTTCTTTTTTCCAAAGCCTGTTTTTGAGACTTAAAAAAGTATTTCTCTAATTTTTGTTTAATTATCAAATTCGCAGAACCATCTTTCTTTTGCAAATTCACTTTCAATTCTTTTTCTGCAAATTTTGCTAAATCATTTTCTAGTTCGACCCTTTCCTGCATTGACATCGACCCCGACACCGCAGCAGCAATATAATAGGAATGAAAATTTTCTAATAAAATGGTAAATGTGCCGTATTGAATCATTTCCAAATCCTCTTTTCCTCGCTTAAATGCGTCCTCTACAAATGATTTTATTGCCGTCAACATACCCGCAATTACATCAATATCAATCGTTTCTGACCGCGATGCACTTCCCATTAAGATACCAGAATGATGCTCGATTACATAAATCTCTTCAATGATTGGACGGTCAAGGTTGGCTATAATTTCCTCGCTCGTCACTTGACTTTTCCCACCAAACAGCCCTCGAACTTTTCCGATAATTCCCCGATTCAACGTCGCATTCATCTGTGCATCCAAGCTTTCTTTTAGCAATTGAAATTGATGTTGTACGTATTTTCGAATCATCTGCCCCATCACCGGAGAAATAGCATCAAGCAATTCTTCTTGTGAATTTTCCAGTTTTTTTGTAATAATACTCTCAATCGTTGAATTATACTCTACAGGAAAATTTTGCTTCATATTCGTCAAATGCTTCTCTACAATTGGCGATATTTTTTCAGCAAGCTGGTCAGGATTATTCAAAACTGCCTTTAATTCTTCCACCTCGTTTCTATCTTCCCGTAGCAAAATTTGCCGCAGTAGTTCAATAGATTGCGCATCGTTTTGTGCATTTGAAGGTGTTGGCATTTTCTCTTCGTATTTTATAAATCCAAAAGTTAAACCTCTGAAAAAACCTATTTACCCATCAACTTCTCTCCCATGGCCGCTAACATTTGTCCCAGTTGTTGTTTATCGGCACTACTTACCTCATCCAATCGCTTATTCATCTGCGCGATATTATCAGTCAGCATTTTTTCCAATTTATCAAATCGAGCATTGATGTCTGTTTCCAATTTGCCTAATCGCTCCTCTGTGCCACCTGCGGTCATACGCAACTCTTTTTCCATACTGCTTTGCGCCGCTTCCATAGCCGTTTGCATTTCTGCAAATCGAGTCTCGTATTGTGACATTTGGTCACCCATCAAAATGTTTCGGATAGTGCTAATTTCTCCTAACATTCCGCTACTTCCATTGTTGTTATTTGCCATAATTATCCTGGTTTTTCAATAAAAAATGTAGATTTCACTCTCTTCTTGGTTTTCTCTAAGTCTTTTATTAAAAAGCTAATGTAGTTAAAATTTTATTTTTATTAAAAATAAAAGCTATATTAAAAGTTTTCCAATAGCTTTGAGTTTTATTTTAAAAAGCTGAAATTTCGAATATGCCACTGATTTTTTATACTGAAAAAACGTCTCCACGTTTGGATTATGTTCTTTCTGTTTTTCTAAAACAGTTGCTCGGACTTGATTATCACTTGACTACGAACAGGGAGGATTTTGAAAAATCTGCGTTGCCGAAAATTAATTACAGCCCAACAAGTATTTCTGAAAAAGAGGTGTTTTTTTCACCTCATTCCATTTTATTTGAGAAAAGTATCAAATTTCAGTCCATTAAACCACAGCCTTGTCAAAATTTATCCGCATTTTTCTACACTCATGCAGAAAAAACCGATTTACCCTTTGATATTTTTGCTTTTGTTTTTTATTTGTTGAGTCGATATGAGGAGTACTTACCTTTTAACGAGGATGTGCACAGGAGGTTCACTGCGTCCGAAAGTTTAGCGTTCAAATATGGTTTTCTACAGAAACCGCTAATTAATCTTTGGAGTCTGCAATTTAGCAAAATTTTATCAAAAAAGTATCCTCAACTACGTTTTTCATCACCAAAATATAAATTTCAGCCGACTTATGATATAGACTTCGCTTGGTCTTATCAAAACAAGGGCTTTTTGCGAAGTTTGGGTGGCTATGCAAGAGATATTTCAACAATGGACTTTGCGACTTTAAAGGAACGCTTTTTAGTCCAAACCAAGCAGCAAGTTGACCCATTTTATACCTTCGACTACCTCGAAAACTTGCATCAAAAATATCAATTGTCCCCCATTTGGTTTTTTCTTTTAGGCGATTATGGTGAGTTTGACAAAAATGTTCCTATTAAAAATAAAGCATTTCAAAACTTAATAAAATCAATCAATAGTCAGTATCCAACTGGCATTCACCCTTCTTATCAATCCAATTCGGCAGTCGCTATTTTAAAAAAGGAAAAAGAACGTTTAGAAAAAATTGCGCAAAAAAACGTAACACAAAGTCGGCAACACTTTTTAAAATTAAACCTACCCGAAACCTATCAAACCCTGCTTAAAACTGGCATTACCGATGATTATACAATGGGATATGCTTCCCAAATTGGTTTTCGAGCAAGCATTGCTACCCCATTTTTTTGGTATGATTTAACATCTGAAAAAACGACTAATTTACAGATTCATCCTTTTCAAATAATGGATGTAACATTACAGCAATATTTAAAATTGTCGCCTGAACAAGCCTTTGTCCAATCCGTTAATTTGATAAAAGAAATTAAATCCGTGGGCGGCACATTCGTTTCACTTTGGCACAATAGTTCCTTTTCAAATGAGAAGAAATGGGACGGATGGAAAAGAGTGTATGAAAGAATTTTGGAGGTGGCTATTTGAATTCTTAAAATAAACGCCTAATTTGTCGCACAAACTTAACACTACAATCTATGACTTTTAAACTAAGTGACCAGCACTCTATCGGCAACAAATTTGTCGCTCAACTCCGCGATGCTACTATCCAAAAAGACAGCCTTCGCTTTCGACGAAACCTTGAACGCATTGGTGAAATTTTGGCTTATGAAATCAGCAAAACATTAGAGTATAAAACAGTACAAGTGGACACACCGCTAGGCATCGCCGAAGCAGAAGTGCCTGCTCAAAGGATTGTTTTAGGAACGATTTTGCGAGCTGGTTTGCCATTACATCAAGGTTTACTCAATTACTTCGACAATGCAGATAACGCCTTTGTTTCTGCCTATCGGATGCATCATAAAGACGGTACTTTCGAAATAAAATCAGAGTATATTTCTTGCCCAAATTTGGAGGATTGTATTTTAATTTTAGCAGACCCAATGATTGCTACAGGAGCGTCAATTGATGTTGCAATTAAGGAATTAGAAAATTTTGGAAAACCTAAAAAAGTGCATGTTGTCACCGCGATTGCTTCGACTTTGGGATTGAATTTCGTTCGTCGAATGCACCCTAAAGCGCACGTTTGGATGGGTGCCTGTGATGATGAATTGACAGCAAAATCTTATATTGTTCCGGGCTTGGGAGATGCTGGAGATTTATGTTATGGAGAGAAGTTGCAGGAATAAATCTCGCACTATCGTATTCGTAATATTCAAAATAGAATTAAGTAACGATGAAAAAATAAGTATGGCGCAAAAACCGTATTTTTCTTAAAGAAATATGGTTTTTGCGCCATCTAAAAAAGAATATTTCGGGGTGCATTCTGTCAGAAGAGACTTTTTTTTGATACCCCACTTTTTTAAAAGGGAATGAACGCTTGAGTTATGAACTATGAACTGTTGAACCAACAATTTCCACCTCCACATTCTCCCAAACCAAAACCGCAGCACCCGTCACCGCCGCATTTGCATTCTCCGTTTTAGAAATCATCAAAGTCACGGAATTTTTAAATGCACTAAACAAAAATTTATTCATTTGCTTTTCAATTGGTTTCAATAAAATGTCCCCTGCTTTTGCCAATCCTCCCGCAAGAATGACTGCCTCGGGATTAAAATACGCTACTGCATCCGCTACTTTTCGACCTAAAATTTTACCGGTATAAGCAAATGCTTTTTTGGCTAAAATATCGCCATCCAAAGCCGCTTCCGTAATTTGCAGACCATCTAAATTATTGTATGTCACATCGCGTAGCTTACTTGGAATTTCTAAATCTGCCATTAATTTCGCTACCGTTCTTTTAATCCCTGTCACTGAAGCATAGGTTTCGAGGCAACCTCTTCGTCCGCACATACAGCGTCTTCCGTCTGGGCTAGCGATAATATGTCCCATTTCTCCTGCCATGCCTTGTTCTCCCTGCAATAATTTTCCATTCGCTACGATGCCACTTCCCAAGCCCGTTCCTAATGTCAAAACGATAAAATTTTTCATGCCCTTCGCTGCGCCAAAATACCATTCTCCTAATGCCGCTGTATTCGCATCATTGGTCAAATAAGTCGGTAGTTTCGTTACTTCTTCAATCATTTTTACAATCGGGACATTGATTTTCCAGCCAGGAAAATTAGTTGGTATCGTCATAATTCCTAAAAATGGTTGAGCCATTGGTGCGCCAACACCAACGCCCAATAAACGATACATCGGACTCAATTCATTGATTAGCCGCTGAACTCGTTCCTTAAAAATCCCCGAAAAAACACTAAATGGTTCGTGTGCGTGCGTGGGAAAATGTTCTTCCATTATAATTTTTCCATCACGGGTTACGACACCAATTTTAGTAGAAGTGCCTCCGATATCAACACCAATTGCGGTAGGAATAGTCATCATTTTTGTGAGCAATTTTCTTCGTGTAAGAAATACAATATCTTAATTCGGAGCGAAGATATAGAAATGATTTGAAAAAGGTAAGATTTCGACATTTTTTTTACGGCGAACGCCTTGACATTTTTAAACTCAACTACCGAGAGGAATTAGCCCTACCATCTGGATTAGTTTTGAATTCATAAATCATCGTTCTAAAACTACTCGAAAGCGCGGTTTCCCATTTTCCAAACGGTCAATTGCCTCATTCACATCTTCCATTTTAAAAACTTCCACCATTGGTTGAATGTCGTGCCGTGCCGCAAATTCTACCATGTCTCGAATCGTAGCCGGACTACCTGTTGGTGAAGCAGAAATTGAGCGTTGCTGTCCCATCAGCAATCCAACCTTAGCAGTAATTTCACTAGCCACTCCTACGATATGAAACACGCCTTTAGGCTTCAATGTAGCCAAATAACCATTCCAATCTAAAGAAACATTCACGGTATCTAAGACCATATCAAGCGTACCTCGAATCTTCTTCAAGGCATCTTTATCATGAGTAGAAACAAAATGGTGTGCTCCTAATTTTCGAGCTTCTTCCTCTTTTTCTGGACTCGTTGAAAATGCAGTTACTTCACAACCCCATGCTTTCAAAAATGCTAACGCCATGTGTCCAAGTCCGCCAATTCCAATCACGCCAACTTTTGCCAATGGACTAATATTATTTTGAATAATTGGATTAAAAACCGTAATTCCACCACAAAAAAGTGGCCCTGCTGATTTAAAGTCTAAATTGTCTGGCAATGGAAATGTCCAAATCGCTTGTGCTCTTACATAATCCGCAAATCCGCCATGCCGTCCTGCGATGGTTGGTTGAGCTTGCTTACATAAATTATGGTCACCACCGACACATTGATTACAACTCAAACAGGACGCTGCTGTCCAGCCCAGACCAACCATTTGTCCTTCTTTCAAATGCTTCACCTGACTGCCCAGATTTTTCACTCGACCAACAACTTCATGCCCTGGCACAAATGGATATTTCGTGAATCGCCAGTCGTTGTTCAACATGCTCAAATCACTGTGACAAATACCACAATACATCACTTCTATATCAACTTCATCAGATTGGATTTCGCCTAATTCATATTCGTAAGGCTTTAATTTCCCGCCTTTTTCAAACGCGGCGTAAGCTTGTACTTTCATCTCTTTTGTAGGTGTTAAGGAACGCGAAGTAAATACCGTCACGTACTTGCAGATGGGCATTTGATAATATTTACTAAAATAGCTATAGCGTAGCGGCT
>CAYUNA010000145.1:0-5630 GCA_964445895.1 uncultured Saprospiraceae bacterium
TAGTGGACGGCGTTGACTCAAATGAAAATAAGTTATTCCGAATTTTCATTTTACATGATGGGATTTCAACGGAAAAATCGCAAATTTTCGGACTTCAAAAAAAACAATGCGCTTTGTCTGCGGCAAAGCGGGTGGGGTTCTTGAGGGATAAAAAGCGTTTTTGCAAACGCTTTTTATCCCTTAAAATCCCTTTGAGAACTGTACTAATTATCCTGATTCTTTGACAAATCACGTTACTTTATTGCTCTATAAGTAGAAGCCTTCGATGCATCAATTCGTTGCATAACCGCAATAACGTCATTCTTTTCACTTGTCACTCCACCTTTAAAAACACTGATTATTTCAGCTGACTTGGCATTAGAAAACATCTGAATCGCCATCGACCGAGGATAATTTTTTTCGGCAACACCGAGCGCTTTAATCGCATTTGCCATAATCGCGCGACCTGTTGAAAAGTCCTTGTAAGCAATATCCAGCCCTTGGCGGTGATAATCATAAATCGCTTGACGATAATCTCGTAAACGATTCGACAACATATTTTCAGCAATCCAATATCGGTTTCGATCGCTATCCACTGACCTCCAGCCTTTATAAACCGCCGATGCATTAGGTGGAATATTATTGATAATCTCTTGAGCCGTTTGAAAATATTGCTCCCCACCCAACGGAGAAAAAGAGTCATAATCCATACCCAGTACAATAAATGCATAAAAAGACAATACAGTTGTCAAGTTATTTTGAAACTGATTCTCTGTATATTCTAATGGCTGAAATTGTTCGTATTCAAATAGAAAATCCTTATCTAAATGGTTTAGTAGCGGCGTTTCATCTGTCGTTCCAAAAATCGGACGCGTGGATTGAATCGCTAATTCTCCTTTAAATTGAGTTGGGCTACGCTCCTCCGAAATCGTAATTACCATTTCTACTTTAATGCGTTCTTCTTCTTCAAAAACATCATCTGTCCAACGTTGATTATTCATAAATTCTTCAACTGCAGTCTCCAAACTATTAAAAACCTTAGGGTCTGCGGTCTGTAATTTCGGCGTATTGACGGTCACATTCACCAATAATTCTTGTGCCTGCATCGTACAAGTTGCCAAAATCATTGCCCCAAATAATAGTATCTTTTTCATGTTCTTTTTTTTGAAATTTTAATTTGTTTTTTTCGCTTTCTAATTGGCTTTATCAAATCCTTTTCCAAAATAATATTTAAAACTAAAAAATAAACTACTGCCAAAGTTAGAAGAAAAATTAGTTTGATTCGTCTCTACTTCTCCGGAACCCTGATTTTCTGTTTTTAGATTTTGATATTGATAAAAAATGCCGCCGAAGGAAGCTTCCACTCCAAGTCGAGGTGTGATAAAGTAGTAAAACGATGGTTTTACATCAATGTCTAATGCGAAAATATCGCTATCTGCCGATGAAATATTGCTATCAAACTCATTTTTCTCTTTTCCAAATCCCACACCAGTCTTAGCATCTAAAGTAAAACCAGCCTTTTTTGCCAATTTCCAATACACTTTTAAAAATGGAGCAACGCCATAAATATTTTGTGTAGTCGAAAAATCACTAAATCCAGATCCAGTAAAAAATTGCTGTTTCCTTTTTGTTCGAGTATAATTCAACTCTCCTCCAATCGCTATATGATCTGAAACCAAAAAACCTATCTGTGGCAAAAAATTAAACGTAGTTGCCGAGTTGGGTTGTATGGTATTTACATTTCCTGCATCTTTTTGTTCAAAGCTATTATGGAAAAAAGAGAGTCCGCCACCGATAAACTTGTTGCCTTTTTGCAACTGCGCATTTGCGCTAGCATAGCAGGTCATTAAAATTATAAAAAGCGTAATTTGTCTAAACATTTGACTAAGTTTTGAGCGTAAAATAATCAAGATTGTAAACTGATGTAACACACCTGCTATATTCTAAATGAAATTATATGCGGCGCAAAAAGTAGTTTACTTTAGTAACGATAAAACGCCGCTTCAATTACTTCAACAACCCCGCCAACTCATTGACAATATCAACGGCGACAGCTGACTTTAATTTTAACTCAAATTTCGTCAACTTATTGCCTTTGTGAATGATTGTAATTTTATTAGTATCGTGATTGAATCCCGCACCTTTGTCTTGCAAAGAATTCAAAACGATAAAATCAAAGTTTTTCTTTTTCAATTTGCCTTTTGCGTGCTCCACTTCATTATTCGTCTCCAACGCAAAACCGACTAAAATCTGTTTTTTCTTTTTAATTTTCCCCAAAGAAGCGGCAATATCCAGCGTCTTTTCCAACACAATTGTCATTTGATTATCGTCACCTTTCTTCTTGATTTTTTGGTTCGCCACATTTGCCGGACGATAATCCGCAACAGCTGCTGCCAAAATTGCAGCATCCATTTTAGCAAAATCCTGATGGGCTGCGTCGTACATATCCTGCGCCGTTTTCACTCGAACCAATTCAATATTTGGATGCTCAATTGTCAATTTCGACGGTCCTAAAACTAACCGTACTTTCGCACCTCTCTCTGCCAAATTTTTCGCTATTTCAACCCCCATCTTCCCAGATGACCGATTACCAACGAAGCGCACAGGATCAATAGGTTCGTAAGTTGGTCCAGCAGTAACCATCACATTCTTATCTGCTAAATCATTACTGTTCGTAAAATGAGTTTTCAAAAAATCGACGATATCTTCGGGTTCAGCCATCCGCCCTTTACCTACCAAGCCACTCGCCAATTCGCCATTTCCAACGGGAATTAAATGCGTCCCATACTGCTGCAATCTTTCTAAATTATTGACCGTCGCGGGATGCACCCACATATCCAAATCCATCGCAGGCGCAACAAAAACAGGGCAGCGAGCGGAAAGATAACAAGCCGAAATGATGTTGTCACAAAGTCCATTGGCCATCTTCGCCAAAGTATTTGCCGTAGCGGGCGCAATCAACATCGCGTCTGCCCACAATCCCAAATCGACGTGATTGTTCCAACCGGCTTCAGAGCTAACTTCCGAAAAAACAGGCTTTTTAGATAAGGTGGAAAGAGTAAGTGGAGTAATAAAATCAGTGGCGGCTTGAGTCATTAATATTTGGACTTCTGCACCTTGTTTTATCAATAGTCGGGTAAGGAAAGCAGTTTTATAGGCAGCGATGCTTCCGGTAATCCCCAAAAGAATTTTCTTATTTTTTAACACAATTTAGCATTCAGAGTTCGGAGTTCAAAGTTTAGAGTTCAGGAATTGAACGACGCTGAACTTTGAACCCTGAACTCCGAACTGATTATCGTCGGTCGCGGTTGCGGTCACGATTTTTATTGTAAAAAAAGTGCAATTCGCCTTCGATGTATTCTTTGGTAGCGATAATTACCGGATTGGGTAATTTTTCGTAGAATTTCGAAATTTCGATTTGCTCTTTATTTTCGTTAATTTCTTCAATTGTATCGGTTTGAACCGCGAATTCATCCAATTTTTGGTGCAATTCGTGTTTCAAATCAACAGACAATTGTCGCGCACGCTTAGAAATCACTGTTAATGCTTCATATACATTACCTGTTGGTTTCGCCAACGAATGCACATCACGTGCTTGAATATTAGGGTCTACGCCCTGAACTTTCGTTTTAATATCACCCATTTGGAAAAGATTTAGCTTTTTTACTTGAGTTATCGTAAATAGATTCGATTTCTGAATAATTGTCATTGCCCTTATACTTCCGTAGGAAATCTTGAGCATAGTTGGCAGCTATAGTATAACGTTCAGATTTTTTCTCGTATACACTATTTTCAGCTAGATTATACGCTGCTTTTGCCATCATATAACGCACAGATGCGCCTCTTGTTGTCTCTGGGAAATCACGCAACAAATTCTCGTAAGTCACCGTTGCCGCTTGATATTGGCGAAGGTCAAAATACAATTGCCCCTCTTCAAATACCTTTTCCTCTTGCTTCAACCGCATTTCATCAATCAAACGGTTACATTCTGACACACGTTCGCTGTTTGGATAAGTATTGGTGAACACTTGAAAATCTTCGATTGCTTGCTCCGTAAACGTTTGGTCTAACCGATAAGACGGCGACATTTCGTAGTTGGAATAAGCTGCCATGAATTCCGCTTCTTCTTTAGATTCACTATTTGGAAATGTGGTAGCAAAATTTTTAAAATAATAATTTGACAACACAAATTTCCCTTGTTTATAAAAAGTATAAGCGTAGGCTTTGTAGATTTTTTCCAATTCTGCTTTTCCTCGATACTGTGGAATTATCAACTCAAACAACGTCTGTGCCCGCTGATATTCCTCTGCTTCGTACAAATCAAATGCTGTTTTGTAAATCAAATCAGTATCACCACTTGCCCGAATTTTTTCAAAATTGGACTTGCAACTTGTACCAATGAATACAGTACCAATAGCAAAAAACAATATATACACGAAATTTCTTTTCATAAGGATGCAAAGTTACGACTTTTTTAGATAATAGTGTTAGTCCTTTTTAAATTTAGATACTTATAGAAAAGAGTGTATGGACATGCAATCGGTTGGTTAAGTGCTTGGACAAAAATAACTTACACAATTCATGACGGCATCTTTTTGGATTTTACTTCGTTATTTTTATCAGAAATAGCTACGGCTCTTCCTTCAAAAAATGCCTCGTAAAATCAAAAAAATCTGCTCGGTCAAAAGTATAACTTATTTATGTCCAAGCACTTATCTATATTTTTAAATAAAAATTCGCCTTTTGAATCTCTTGACTCAAAAGGCGAATAGTGAAGCAATCAGGTTTTTAGATTAATGTTTTATCACCAATTTCTCCTGATGCCTTTGATTATTCAATTCATCAACAGCAATTAAGATATAAATGCCATTGGGTAATTCACCAACGGAGAGGTTAGTCGAATTACTTCCAATCAAACTATATTCTTTCAGCACCGCCTTGCCCGTCATATCCAAAATCCTTAATTTTCCAGTAAAATGATGCGGAAAGTTGACGTTGACTTCGGTCTGCGCGGGATTAGGAAAAACCAACAAACGCGCTTCCTCCTGCTCTACCTCCTCCGTCGCCACAGGGTCATTAATGCCAAGTGAATCACAAGGGCTGCCCTGCATATCGTAAAGGCGGAAGTGGGGGAAGTTGGGGACTTGAAAAGAATGTCTCGTGGGCATCTGCAATCCATGCTGCTCTACATTGCACGCAAGCCCCGCCTGATTCGGTTCGTGAATGATATGCAGAACATCTACTCCATTGTTTGCGGTAATGTAAATTTTTCCGTTGGGTGCTAACATCCCTTGAAAAAATGTAGTGGGAAAAGGAATAGAAGAAGATGGAGGAGAAACATATCCATCATATTCTGCTACCGTAATGAGACTTGCTGCAATATTATTAGCGTTCAAATTATACTGATGGATTTTGGTTATCGCTGGAACGTATAGGTATTGAGAGTTAGAAGACACAACTGCACCTACCGCCGCAATGTCAAAACTATCTACCGGAATTTCTATCGCAACAGGAGACGTAAACCAACCACTACAACGGTCAAAATCATAAATATGAATATTGTTGTTGTTATTGGCTCTGATATATTTGGTGCCATCTGGCGAAAACGTCGTTTGCCCCGCACCGCCAATAAATTCTAATGCTTCCCCTAT
>CAYUNA010000145.1:5730-7344 GCA_964445895.1 uncultured Saprospiraceae bacterium
TTGGAATACAATAATAGATTGCCGTCCTCATCTGAAAGCGCAGTATGTGTTTGGAAATCTAAAGGAATATCAAAATAACTTATCTCAGGTGGTTCAGTATGAAAGTCAATCATAGAGCCACCAAAAAGTTGGTCTGGGATATTTGGAGGATTACCCATTACCCAGATATAATCGTTTTTATTTTGAGCAAATATGTTAGAACAAAGAAGTATATAAAACAGGAAAAGAGTTAATTTTTTCATGATACAGAAAATTTAAAAACCCCTCTACGCTTGCCACTCATAAAGAGTAGAAAGAGTAGAGGAGTGTTAGCCAACAATAAAAAGTTTGTTATTTTTGTACAACTACTTTTTGTTGATAGCTGGTATTATTTTCTGTATCAATTCCCGAAAGGACGTAAATTCCATTCGACAAATTACCTAAAGACAAGTTAAATGTGCGATTTTTCAGCAGGCCATTTTCTTGCCAAACTACCTTACCCGTCAAATCCATTAATAAAAGATTGCCTGTAAATGAAGCTGGAAAAGTTATTTGTAATTCCTCCTTTGTGGGATTGGGATACACCAATAATTCTTCTGCAACAATCGCTGGATTTTCCGAAATCAATCCAATACTTTGCAAAGATTCAAAGGATGTTGATTCGTTACAAAGATTCAAACCACGACCGCTTATGTATCTGTAAGCTATCCCGGCATCTTCGGGGCTTAATGCCATTATTTGTTCTAATTCTGTTTGGTACTGTGCGGCAGTTATCTCTCCTGTCTTAAACTGTGTTGCTGCAAGAAATAGCTTTTTTAGCGATTTTTCATACTCTTTTTCTACAGCAATATTGGTGATAAAAGATTTTACCCCATCCATTTCAGCAATTCGCTGACTGTTGATTGCATCCGTTAGCACTTGTCTTTCTGCTGACAAGGTTTTTAGTTGCGTCAAAAGATTCGCTTTCGCTGCCGCATAGTCCGCATCCATTTCAGTAGGAGGCGGTACAGATTCTGAATAGGCGGGTTGATTGGCTTCTAAAGCTGTTAATTCCTGTAAAATTTGTTGCTTATTTTGTTGAATATCATCCAAAGTCAACTGTTGGCTCGCGCTTATCGCATTCGCCGTTCGCATCATCTGCTGCGCGGTGGCCAGATTGTAAAAAGGCTTACTGTTGTTGCCATCAATAAAATCTCCGACTTCATCAATCGCCGCAAATTCAGATGAATTTAGGATTTTTTCCGCCATTTTGAATCGTTCGTTAAATCGAAGAACATCGGAAAGCGAATAATTCGGAAAATCTTGCAAGACAATATTTTCCCACGAATCAACTCCTGGTGGTGCTTGCTCTATGCTACATTCGTTGACAGAACCAAATATTATGTCAAACCAACCGCTGGAATTAGCTGTAATTGGAGAAGGAAACTTTTCAGGGTCGGTACCCGTTTCAATAATAAATTGAGAAAATGAAGGCAGTAGTCCTGCATGATGTGCGGCATTATCATCATAATCCGCAGGGTCACCTGTCCAGAAGTTATTTTGTCGGGTCTGTATGCTAATCCTACCAAACCCTCCTCCCTGTGAGTTATCTGTAATCAACAAACCATCTCCATGTCTGTTAATGTCGTTATTAGA
>CAYUNA010000145.1:7444-8953 GCA_964445895.1 uncultured Saprospiraceae bacterium
GCAATTCCCGTAAAATCAATTTTGTTACCTCTGATTTTATAACCATCGACACTTCCTCCATCTACCAGAATTCCTTTTAAGAAAGAACCTGTGGATGGAATATCAATTATGTTATCTTCAATCAGCATATCATCGTCGTTTTCAATAATATTTCCAAATTCATCTGTTACATATATGCCGACAAATAAGTCCTCCGCATTATCTTGAGCAATCATCCCAATCTCATTTCCTTCAATGATATTGTGCGCTTCAATACCTGCGTCAGTAGCAACACTTCGAGCAAGGGCAATGCCTAAAAAATTGGTTTCATCTGCCATCTCTATTCTGTTGTTTGCAATATAGACTTCTTCTGCATATTGGTTCATATAGGAATTAATCCCCACAAAATATGCCCCTCCAATCCTTGAATTGGTTACGGTCAGATTTGTTTCTTGTGCGGATACTGCCCCTTCTTCGTAGCAATTGTTAAAACTACAATTATTAATGAACATCGTTCCATCTTCCGTTTTTACGCCCGCTCTAATAATGTCTTCGAAGAAACATTGCTGAATTTTTACGTCTGAATTTTCAGATTCTACGCCAATTCTTTGATTAATAAATCGGTTGAAACTACCGATAGTTGCAGCAGTACCGTGTAGCTTTACCCCAATATCTCCGTTAAGTGCGCCATTATTAAGTGGACTAGTAGCCGAAAATCTATTGCCAGTTAAAAAGGTAAATACCAGTCCTCCCGAAGCACCCGAACCTGCACTGTTTTCAATACCGATAATGTTTCGGTTAAATTTCGTACCGATTAGTCGCATCGGTGCATTTTCATCTGCAGTAATCGCGACCCCTGCATCTTCTATTTGGGTCAGGAAAGTAGATAAACTACTTTCCGTTTCTAAATAGATTCCGTCCCACATGCCATTGCAAGAAAAAAGTTCGCAACGGTCAAGGTTGACTTTTGATTCATCAAGAATAGCAATTTCACTACTAAATATTTTGAATTTGCAGTTTCTGAATGTGACATCTACATCCATAATTAGTTGATTGTGAACCTCAATGTTCTTGTTAGTAATGGTGTTAGCACCATTTGGATTAGTTATTCCTGGAAGGCTACTTGCAAAGGTAAGCGTTTGGATATTGTAGCCACTGCTCACTACAAAATCGTCATTCTCTTGACAAAGGGTATGTTCTGTTATTGAAGGGGGGGGGCAATAACACTATTTGCACAATCACTATACAAATCCCACCAAGAAACGTGGGCATCATCCGTTTGTGCGGATAAAGAAGTGTGTCCTAAAATACATACCAATAAGACAAACAAGGAATTAAATCTTCCTTTATTTGATTTCAAAAATACTTTTGTTAACATAATAATGGTTTTAAAAAAATGAAAAAATAAAATTTTACATCAGGGGCTTAAAAAACAAGGGGAACTTTAGTGTAAATAGCCGATGTTCATTTAGCCATGAAGGGCTTTCTCATAAAAACTAAAAGGCGCATAGCGACTAAACTATTGGTAGA
>CAYUNA010000146.1:0-8927 GCA_964445895.1 uncultured Saprospiraceae bacterium
TTGCAATTTTCTCCCTCCTTAAAAACCAAAGAAACTTTTGTTACACTGTACTAAGCGCATTTTAAATTACTAATTTTATCTAAATAAGACGTCTAAATGTATTCAACCTTTACAAAAAAAAGCAACTTATTTGCTTGCTTGCTGCTATTTGCAGTTAGTTCGATTTTTGCCCAATCGGCAGAAAATACCGCTATTCAACACCTTCGTTCAAATCTGGAAAAACTGAATTTGACGGAAGCTGACATCAATAATTATCGGGTTTCAGATGAAGTCTACACCAAACACAATGGAGTAACTTCTATCTATTTGAAACAACAGCATGAAGGGGTAGAGGTGTTCAATGCGATGATTAATGTGAATATTTTGCCGAATGGAGAAATATTGAGTATGGGTAATAAATTTGTGCCTAATCTTGCTGAAAAGGTTAACGGAACAACACCACAAATTTCGATGGAAGCAGCGATTGAAGCCGTTCAGAATAAATTTGAAATTCAAACAACTGCTACAATCTTAGAGAAAGAGCGAATTAGTGATACCGAAGCAACTTTTCAGGAAGCTGGACTGGCATTGGAGCCAATCAAGGTTAGACTGAATTTTCAACCAATCGGAGAAGATGAAGTGCGCTTGACGTGGAATGTTTCTTATTATGAATTGGATGCACAGAATTGGTGGAATGCGCGAGTAGATGCGGTAACTGGAGAAGTTTTAGACTATTACAATCAAGTCATTCACTGTGATTTTGGAGTGCCCGGCGAGGTTTGTCATGAAGACCATGTACATACGCACACGGCGGTTCAAGAAAAAACGACGGTTGCGCCACCCCCTGTCAGCAACGGATATAACGTATTTGCAATTCCATTAGAAAGCCCAAATCACGGTGACCAATCTTTAGAAATTAATCCGGCATTACCGAGTGCATCGCCTTTTGGCTGGCATGATACGGATGGAGAACCAGGACATGAGTTTACCATTACAAGAGGTAATAATGTCCATGCGTACCATGATATTTTTGACCAAAATGTATCAGTAGGTAATGAGCCAGATGGTGGTGATTCTTTGCTTTTTGATTTTGTTTATGATGAAGGTAATACGCAGCCTTACACGCAGTTGGATGCGGCTACAACCAATCTTTTTTACTGGAATAATATCATTCATGACCTTTGGTATCAGTATGGTTTTGATGAAGCTGCTGGTAATTTTCAAGAAAATAACTACGGAAATGGTGGGCAAGGTGGTGATTATGTCCGAGCAGAAGCAATGGATGGAAGTGACACTAACAATGCTAATTTTGCTACACCAACAGATGGAAACCAACCACGGATGCAGATGTTCCTTTGGGGAGTTAGTGGCGGTGGTGCTACTCCTGGCAATAGTAACTTGATTGTTGACAGCCCTGCTACGGTAGCTGGTGAGTATGAGATGACACCGATGTCGTTTGGTGGTGAAATTCCACCCCTTGACGATCCGATTGTTTCATCAGTTGTGTTGGTAGATGATGGTGTCGCTAATCCAAATGTAAATGATGGTTGTGAAGACATCATTAATGGTGCAGATATTATGGGCAATATTGCAATGGTGGATAGAGGTGATTGCCAGTTTGGTTTTAAAGCATTGGCAGCTGAACAGGCGGGAGCGATTGCGGTAATTATCTGTAATAATGTAAATAATCCAATTGTTAATGGAAACCAGGCTGGAACAGTAGGCAACCAAGTGACGATTCCTGTAGTTTGGGTATCTTTAGCAGATTGTAATACGATAAAGATGGGCTTACCTGATTTGGAAGTTACTTTGGGTGCATCGCCTTTTGAAGTTCCAAATCCAGGACCAACTGGTCGAGATAGTGACTTGGACAACGGTGTGATTGTACACGAATATGGTCATGGAATTTCGACTCGTTTGACGGGAGGTCCAAATAATAGCTCTTGTCTGGGAAATCAGGAACAAGCGGGAGAAGGTTGGAGTGATTGGTTTGCATTGGTAATGCAGACAAATTCTGATAATTTTGCAGAACAAGGTCGTGGAATTGGTACTTATGTGCAATTTCAACCGACAACTGGTGGAGGTATTCGTCAGTTTCGATATAGCCGGGATATGGATATTAATCCACATACCTACTCTGCAGTTCCAAATGTAGCAGTACCACATGGTGTTGGCTCGGTTTGGTGTGTGATGATTTGGGATTTGTATTGGAATATGGTAGACAAGCATGGTTTTGATGAAGACTTGTTTAATGGCGTTGGTGGAAATAATCTCACCATGCAACTGGTATTGGATGGACTGAAGTTTCAACCTTGTAGCCCTAATTTTATCGAAGCAAGAGATGCGATTATCTCTGCAGATATAGCTAATAATAATGGTGAAAACGTTTGTTTGATTTGGGAAACATTCGCTCGTCGAGGTCTTGGAGCAAGTGCAACCGCTGGCGGAAATCAAGCATTTGATACACCCGTTTTGTGTTTTGAGGGAGTACGTGTTTTCAAATCTGCTCCGGCTGCGGCTGATGCTGGCGATAATTTAATCTACACCTTACAGATTGTAAATGGAACAACAGAAGACTTGCCAGATGCAATGGTAACAGACATTTTGCCTGCGGGAATGACATATGTGGAAGGTTCACTTTCGTGCAATGGTTCAGTAGACAATGGAGTAGTGACGATTCCGTTTGCTAATTTGGAAAGCGAAGCATTGATCAATTGTACGTATGAAGTGACGTTGGACAATGAGCCGTTTTCTTATGTAGAATTCGAAGATGACTTTGAAGGAGGTAGTGGCAATTGGTTAAAGGAGAATGCGGGTAGTGGAGAAGATTGGTCGTTCTCGGCTAATGATGCTTTAAGTGGTACGTTTACCTTCTTTGCAGAAAATGTGGAGATTGAAACTGACCAATATTTATTGTTGGAAGAACCAGTTGTTTTAGAAGGTGCAAATCCAAGTTTCGGATTTTGGCATCTTTATAATACCGAAGCAGCATTCGATGGCGGTGTCGTAGAAATTACGACTGATGGCGGTACGACTTGGCAAGATTTAGGTCCGTTGTTTACACAAAATGGCTACAATAGTACAATCTCTCCAACATCAAGCAGTGTGTTGGCAGGACGAGACGCATTTACAGGTAATGGCGGAACGGATTATCAGCAATCCATCATTAATTTGGAAGATTTTTCTGGTGAAACAGTTCAAATTCGATTCCGTTTTGCGACGGATGACGGCACGGCTGGTGTAGGCTGGCGATTGGATGATATTGAATTATTTGGTGCTTTTTATTCAGTAACCAATACGGCTTGTATTGTTGATGAAAATGGAGATGACCAATGTAGTGAAGCTACGACAATCGTTTTTGGTGAAGAACCAAATGCGACGATTGACAATGAATTAAACGCTGATATTTCGATTTATCCTAATCCTGCTACGGCGCAATTTTTTGTTACCATCGCAGACGCACCTTCTGAAAAAGTACAGTTGACTGTGCGAGGAATTGACGGTCGTGTGATGTTGATTCAACAACGTAATGCTTATGAAACGATGCAAATTGAGGCGTCAGATTTCAGTCCTGGAGTATATGTTGTAGAGCTACTGATGGAAGAAGGAATAGCGGTGCGGAAGTTGGTGATCGAGTAAATTTTTTGTTTTCTTGACTTTATAATGAAATGCGAATTGCTGAGAAGTGGTTCGCATTTTTTTTTGAGGTCGAAAATTTTCAATATTTTTTCATCGTTAGGAACGCGAATTAAATAAACTTCGGTTCTTGAACCAGCAGATTTTTTTTCTTCTGATAATTTCAATTTAATTGCCAATTATTTAAAAATCGAACCAGAAGTTTTGGTTAGTGAATGTAACGAATAAACCATATCCCGAACAATTCGAGGAATAGCTACAAAAACGATTATTTCATAGGGGAATATATCCGGGGGTTACGAAATTCAGAAGAAGTGATTATATTTGTCATTCATAAGTAGTCAGACAAATTTGTCATGATGGTAAAATTAGAGTCACTTACTTAATCGTATTTAAACTAAAACTCCAGGTAAATATCACCATAATGGAAAAACTCAATTACCCGCTAATTTACTACAAAATCAAGGAAAATCAATTCCTCGGCATCCTTGTTGGTACGGAACTAGAAATGATTGATACCGATTTGAAAAGTTTGAAAACTACTTTTTCAACCTATCTCACCCGTCAATATAAGCGTTACGACGAATACACTTATTTGGATTTGGAAGAAGCAAAGATGAAGACGATTGAGGTGAAAGTACGTCCAACTTACAAAGACAATACGGGATTTTATCCTATGTCTAAAACCGTAAAGGTATCTGTTACTTTGGTATACGGAAAATCGAATCAGGGGTATTTTAAATGCTACTTACCGTTGTTTTACGAAAGTTTTTATTACTACGATGCCAAGCAATTGGACACTTTGGCAAAACATTTTACGATTTCTCTATTAAATACCAAAACGCCTGAAGAAATCTATCGCTTGCTCGCCAATCCTAAGCCAGGTATGGACACAGTCGTTTTAAAAATACATGAAAATCGAAAAAATGAATGGACTTGGAATACTGAACGCCGCTATGAAACGCTCGAAAGATTGGCGGAAAAATATCCATATTCAAAGGCGATACAAAAGAATAGTAGTGCATTTCCAGAAGCTGCCTGGGAATTGGAGAAACAAGTGACCGATGTAATGGAATTGATTGTTGCGCAAAATGCAAATGTATTAATCGTTGGTAATCATGGAGTTGGTAAGAGTGCGGTGTTGCGTCAGGCGATTAAAAAAATTAGTTCACAGTCGAAGAAAAGCAATTTGGATTATACGTTTTGGCGGATTTTGTCACAGCGAATTACGGCAAGTTCCAAATACCTGGGAGAGTGGCAAGAGGCAGTTGAAGAATTAATAGAAGACCTCAACGCCGCGAATGGTGTCTTGTGGGTTTTAGATTTAATTCGTCTTTTACAGGCAGGCGGTTCGGGTGCTGAGGATAGTGTGGCGGCATTTCTATTGCCGTTTTTACAGCAAGGTCGATTGCAATTGATGGGGGAAGTGACACCCGAAGAGTTGGAAAGTATGCGGCGATTGTTGCCAGGTTTTGTCGAGAGTTTTCAGGTGGTGAAAATTGAAGAGTTGCCAGAACCTAAAATTCAAAACATTTTACAAAAAATTGCAGACTATTCTAAGCAAAATTTAAAAATCTCCATCGAGCAAGATGCACTAAATCTTGCCTATCGTTTGCTGTTGCGATATTATTCGTACGAAAGTTTTCCTGGAAAGGGCGTGAAATTTTTGGGGCAAGCCGTCAGTGAAGCCCAATTGTCGAAATCGAATTCAATTACGAAAAAAGACGTGATTGCCAATTTTACGAAGCAAACTGGACTGCCAGAATTGTTTCTTCGCGATGATTTATTATTGAATCAGAAAGAATTGAGTGGATTTTTTAGTACAAAAATCATCGGTCAACCCAATGCAGTAGACAAACTGACAAGTATCGTCAAAATTTATAAAGCAGGTCTAAATAATCCCCACAAACCAATAACTACGTTACTTTTTGCAGGCCCAACAGGTGTTGGAAAAACTGCATCTGCTAAGGCTTTAGCTGATTATTTTTTTGGAAAAGGGCAAAAACGGTCGCCATTGATTCGTGTGGACATGAGCGAATTTCAGTATGCTGGACAAATTACTCGTTTTATCGGAACGGGGCATGAACCCGGACAATTGGTTAAAGATATTCGCGAACGACCATTCTCGGTCTTGCTGCTGGATGAAGTTGAAAAAGCCAATCCTGCTATCTTTGATGCCTTGATGACGGCGTTTGATGAGGGACGGATGGTGGATGCGTTTGGGCGTGTAACCAACTTCCGAAACACCATTATTATCATGACCTCCAATCTTGGTGCTAGCAATCGAAAATCCATTGGTTACAGTCAAAAAGAAGATGCAGAGCGTGTTTATTTATCGGCGGTGAAAAAGCATTTTCGACCAGAATTTGTTAATCGAATTGATGGAATTGTAATGTTTAATAGCTTGACGGCAAAGGATGTAAGAAAAATTGCCATTAAAGAACTGGAAGAAGTCAAAAAACGAGAAGGTATTGTTAAACAAAATTTGACGGTGACCTTTACGCCCAAAGTGGTAGATTATTTATCAGATATTGGATTTGATGAACGTTATGGTGCGCGCCCCTTACAACGAGCGTTGGAGGACGAGATTGTGAAGCCGATTTCGGTTTGGTTACTAAACCATTCAGATGTGGAAAAAAAAGGGATACGGGTTGACTTTGATGGTCAATTGAAGATTAAAATTAAATAAAATTTTGTACATTTTATCTTTTGTCCACCCGCACCACCTGATTTTTTTATAGACAGGGCAAAAGAAAATCGTGGTGCGGGCGGATAGAAACTGGATATGGAACAGCACTTAACAGCAAATCTACTTCCCCTTCGGTTTCCCCTGCCTTCCAAAAATATTCTTCTTGGCTTTCTTAGGATTGCCACTATCCAAAATCGGAAAATCTCGTGGAGCTTCCTCTGAAATTTGGTCATAAACTTTCGGAATATTCACCCACATTCCTTCCTGCAACATATACCCTTGATAGCTGCCGTCAGGCACATAAGTCGGGCCACCACCTGGTCCAGAACCCATCAAAATCAAATTGTCATGCATAATATGCCCCAGACTTTCGTCAAAATTTAAACGAACCGCCGCCGATGCGGAGTAATCTAAACAAAGCCGGTTAACAGGAATTTCCTGACCATTCCGTTGATCAATTTTTTTGAACACTGGTTCCTTGCCAAATATGGGTTCGCCATTTACAAAAGTTAAAACATCAATTAATTTTCGGCGTTCAAAAAACGAATAACCGTCAAATCCAAATAGCAAATACTTTCTACCTTCTACGGATTCATATTGCATAATATTATAACATAATGCACCATACCAATTTTGATGGGTCAGTACATCCCGTTCCAAATCCTGCACTTCAAACGAACGATCAACCAACGGAAACAACTTCAACTCCTTATTATTCATCTGGATTGCCCCATAATATCTATAGTCATTATCATCCACAAAAAGCTGCCAGGTAAATACCCGAAACGAGCTATCTTGCGGATATTGAATGGAGATAGATTGTAGTTTTGGGAATTTATAGTTAAAGGAATTGTCCACCTTCAAGGCATTGACCAAAGTTGGAATTAATTTACGACAAGCCGCAAACCGATGTTCTGGCAATGAATCATGAATAATCGCATACGACAATAGCGCTACAGTATCTTCATAAATTCTAATTGTCTCTAAATCAGTCGATTCAATATCTTTTTGAGCCGTCATTTGAGTAGACAATGTGAAAAGTGCGAAGGTGAAAATCAAAAATTTATACAGCATTCTTATATTGTTAAACGTGATTTGTAAATAAAATTAACCCGTTTTGTTTATGAAAACGAGAACATTGAATATTAAAGTGGGTAATTTTAGAAATAGAAATGCCTTCTTAAAACGATGAAAAAAACGAAATATTTTAGAGTATAAAAAGAATACAAAAACTAAGCGCACAAAAGCTAAAAATACAAAAGTTTCTAAAACTTTTGTATTCTAATGGTGCGTACTCTCCGTTTTAGTAAGTGTCCAAGAATGTAAAAGTTAAGAATACAAAAGTTTTTAAAACTTTTGTATTTTTAGGGATAAAACCCCTACCTCCCTTATATCAAAAAACAACCTCATCTATCAAATGCCCTTTCCTAAACATAAAATAACCCTGCTTTGACTGCGGGCCTTTTATCTGAACGATATTTTTCTGGTCGTCCAATGCTTCAATTAAAATCTGATTTTTTAGAATATAAAAGTTTCTAAAACTTTTGTATTGTAATTGTGCGTACTCTCCGTTTTAGTAAGTGTCCAAGAATGTAAAAGTTAAGAATACAAAAGTTTTTAAAACTTTTGTATTTTTAGGGATAAAACCCCTACCTCCCTTATATCAAAAAACAACCTCATCTATCAAATGCCCTTTCCTAAACATAAAATAACCCTGCTTTGACTGCGGGCCTTTTATCTGAACGATATTTTTCTGGTCGTCCAATGCTTCAATTAAAATCTGATTTTTTAGAATATAAAAGTTTCTAAAACTTTTGTATTCTAATGGTGCGTACTCTCCGTTTTAGTAAGTGTCCAAGAATGTAAAAGTTAAGAATACAAAAGTTTTTAAAACTTTTGTATTTTTAGGGATAAAACCCCTACCTCCCTTATATCAAAAAACAACCTCATCTATCAAATGCCCTTTCCTAAACATAAAATAACCCTGCTTTGACTGCGGGCCTTTTATCTGAACGATATTTTTCTGGTCGTCCAATGCTTCAATTAAAATCTGATTTTTCACTTCTATTTCTTTCAATTCAGATAGATTTGTTATTTCCAAATAAATCCAAACGCCCTCCATGTCATCATTGAGTTCTTTGCCAATCCAGTCGTATGCGGTGGCCTCCCCATTGACCGATATTTCAAAATTACGCTTCAAATAATTGAATATCAATTCGTTTCCACTGTCATGTTCTTTTTCCGTACAAAGGTGCAATCTTGGCGCACCCGCATCTTCCAATGCTTTTTCCAAATCGTCAAGAGTCAAACTCATGCTAATTTGCAAAGCAGCCTCTGATTCATTGTATTCAATCAAGGTTTGACTTAAATGAAAACCATGAATTGGCAAATTCAAAACCAATAAAAAATGAAGCATTAATGCTGACATATTTAATAATTATTTCTGTGGACCGCGAAATCAATTAATTAAGATTCTTGCTTTAGCGTTCCTAAGTAGTAAGTCAACTTATCATAATTAGTTTGACTTACTACTAAGTACCTACCGTATGCACACATCTCGACTTGGTTATTAATTTGATAATTTTACAAATACAATCCAGTTCTTAAACCTTTTTCTATCCGC
>CAYUNA010000147.1:0-8818 GCA_964445895.1 uncultured Saprospiraceae bacterium
ATAAATGCAGTGCAAAGTAAGTTTCTTTAGTTTTTTCACAAATGGATTTTTTAGGGTAGAAATGAGTTTGTAAAACCCGTTTCTGCCACTTAATCCCTGTCCCCGCTTTGCCGCAGGCAAAGCGCACTGCTTTTTTTGCAGCTCGAAAATCTTGTGATTTTCTCACTTCTTGCAACTCAAAGAAACTTACTTTATACGCTAATAAAAACTTTTTCCGTTAGTTACTTGTTTTCATTAAATAACGACGAAATAATAACTCCGTCAAGTTGGACAGTGTATAATTTTCCTCAGTTTTGGCTTCAAAGCGCGATAATTGTTAATACTTTGAGCAGTTTGAAATGAAAAATGAGGAAAATTTGACCTGTCCAGATGACGGACTTATTGTTTTGTTGTTACTAAAATCTCTAAAAAAAACAAATTTGGGTAATCCTTTCTTTTTATTAGAATTTTTTACTTAACTTTGTCAAAGTTTCAAATCAATAATAAAGATGACAGCAACAGCAGAAAATACGACGACTTTAGCACCAATCACTTTAACGGATGGTGCTACCAATGCGTTGACACGAATTATGACCGACCAAAATATTCCAGCTGACCACGGCTTGCGAATTGGGGTTAAAGGTGGCGGATGTTCTGGTTTTTCTTACATTTTAGGTTTCGATGTGAAGAAAGAAAACGATGAACAATTTGAAATCAATGGGCTAAAAGTGCTCATGCAAAAATCTCATGCGATATATTTGCTTGGGATGGAAATTGATTGGGTAGAAGGTTTGAACAACCGTGGATTTTCGTTTAATAATCCAAATGCGACTTCTTCGTGTGGTTGTGGTTCTTCTTTTTCTGCCTAAACTCCAGAATTTAACCAACATTTTAATTTTTCATGATTTTTGGTTTTTAAGGGTTAAGAAATTAATTTTGAAGTGTTCGTCAATTGTTGACGAACACTTTTTTATTATGTATTAGATAGCTTATTATTTAGAAATGAAATCTGGATTGAACAGATATGAATAATTACGGCCGAGTACCTAACTTAAACCTAAAAAAGGTTAATCTTTTGCAAAATCGGTGATTATTTTCCATTTGCTGAGCTTTTTCCCGATATTTGTTTCTAGAATACAGAAGTATTAGAAGAATACAAAAGTTTTAGAAACTTTTGTATTTTATATTTTTCCAATATCCAATACAAATTTTTTCCCACCATTTTTGAGGTTACCCATTGCAACATTTACTTTTAGAACAAGGTAATTGAACGGTTTTCTACACCGTCAACCCTCTACCGTTGACCGTCTACCGTGAAATTATCAAAACATCGAAATCATTGACAATGAAGCAATTTAACTTTCTATTCCTCCTGACATTCTTGATTTTCAACCAACTCAATGCACAAACGGGCTGTCCCGGCTGTATGGTTGACCTCCCCATTTTACCTGAAGACACCATTTTTTTAGCCAATACGATTGACGGCGAAGTAGGTGTTTATTATGACGGTGATTTGAGCTTTCGGATGCCGAAGACGACTGACCCTGTGAACGCTAATGACCCCGGAACTCCCGCTGGTTTAAACATTAGCGAAATTACGATTGTCTCGTTGGTCAACGTGCCGCCAGGTTTATCTTGGGAACCAAGTCAAACAACTTTTGATACTAGTGAAGAAACGGATGGTTGTCTCAAATTTTGCGGAACACCGCTGGTCTCTGATACTTTTGAAATTGGGGTAGTTGTCGAAGCCCAAGTGGCTATATTGACGCAGACGGCTTCGTTTACTTTCCAGATGTACATCGCGCCAGCTTCTAGTTCCAACGATGGTTTTTCAGCAACAAATACACAAGGTTGCGAGGCAATTGAAGTTGATTTTACGAACAATATACCGAGTAATGGACAAGATGGATTTACTTATAATTGGGACTTCGGCAACGGGATGACTTCGACGGATGAACAACCCAATACTCAACTGTATAACGAACCAGGTGCATACGTTGTGAACTACGAAGCAACGATTGATACAACAGGTTTTGTGCTGACTTCAGTAGATATTTTGGCAGATGATTGTGGAGATCTTATTGGAAGTGCCGACTTATTTATTCGTTTACGAAACCCGGCGGGCGATGTCATTTTTTCTACCAACCCGACAGACAATACGCAGTTGCCGACCAATATTCCAATTAATATTAACCTAACAGAAAATGGTGACTATAAACTCGAAGTTCGTGATGAAGACCCATTTGCTACGGAAGATTGTGGCGATATTTATTTTATGATGTCTGAAAATGGTTTCCATACCGATGGTGGGCTGGAAGTCAATTTGAATATTTTCAATCCGATTTTTACCGTCACTTCGACCGATACTATTGTGGTTTTAGCAGCCCCTGACTTACCGATGGTGATGCAAGATTTACCAGACCCGATATGTAGCGGCACGGCAATTGAATTGATGACTGATTATCTTGAAAATATTCAATGGTTTAAAGATACAGCGTTGATTTTTGGTGCAAATGACCCAACTTTAACGGTAACAGAACCAGGAAATTATTGGGTGCAATATACGGGTGACAATGGCTGTCAGGTGCTTTCGGAAATAACGGAAATTGAATATTTACCAACGCCAGCCACCCCTACACATAGTTATTTTGAAAACTTGTTGTCTATCAATAATGAAGATAACTTGCCAGATAATTATGCTGCACAATGGTCATTAAATGGCGTTGAAATTCCTTTCGCTGATGAGCTGTTTTGGTGTATGACAGAGGATGGCAATTATACACTGACGATTGTAAATGAAGATAATGGCTGTGCCGCATCTTATAGTTTTTCCTACGTTTTCAATCCTGAATTTGATTGTCTTGAAACTAACACGCAAGAAACTTTAGTGGCTCAAATTGACTTGAACATTTTTCCGAATCCGTCAGATGGTATATTTAATTTAAATTTCAACTTAGATAAAACTATGCCCGTTTCGATATCCGTTTATGATGTGCAAGGTCGCGTGATTTGGACTAAAAATGAGATGGCTGGCAATGATTTTACAGAAGAACTTGACTTTTTAAATCAACCTTCAGGGGTTTATTTTTTAAGAATGATTATTGGAGAGGAGTTGGTGACGCAGCGGTTGGTGATTCAGTAAGCATTTTCCAGGAGTCTAACATTAGTTAAAAAAACGTGTGCTATCCCGAATTTTTAATTCAATGAAATGCGGTGCAAAATCACCCATTTCAATCTATTTTTACGGTATGCACCTTGAGGTTTTTCAGACAAAGGGGAAAAACTGGATTTTTTAGAAAATTAAGTTTTTCCCCTTTATTTGAGAATCCTTGAACCGCGCGTAATCTATTTTCTTCCAGGAAAATTTTCGGCTCAAAATGCGCAACGAACAGATTAGACTAAAATTCGAGATGACTCATGTTTTTTTTTGAATCAATCTAATCCTTAGTGAAATGAATTTAATAAGTTGAGCCAGAATGCGCCGTAATTTTTTCTTGTAAAAAGGTTTAAAAATCAGTGCATAGCCGCTGTTACGGACTTATTTTTAAAGGTTTTTAGAAGGAAAAAGAACAAGCATAATGGTTCAAGTTATTGAATTCATTTCACTTACACCGCAAATAAATACGACACAATAAACGACACCACCGTCAACGTCATTCCAATCATAAAAATGCTGTAACAAATCCGCAGGCGGCGAAATTTATGTCCCAAAGCACGACCTAAAAAATACAAATCATTGACGACCGTATCGTCAAGAATAGCATCATTGGTGACTACTTTTTCTAAACCCAACTTATATTTGTCAAGTGGCATTTGCCAAAAATTTCCGTAGAAAAATAGATTCGTTACGCTATTTCCAACTTTGTCAATATTAGTTTTTCCATCTGTAGGAACTGGGCGAGTTGCCAACGTTGCAAAAATGATGGAGAATGTACAAGTCAACAACAACACCGCAATCGGGACGAGCATATATCGATTGCCATCAATTTTGGATGCCAACAAAGGCATGGCTACAGTAATAATTAATGCATTGATACTCAACATAATATTTGCCTTGTTATCGGCGATAGATGTTAGGTCGATATGATTACGAAGCGTGGTTTTAAACATCATCTGTGAGCTTTTCGTCGCTAGAATTCCATTGTTTTCTTGAATATCTCGTTTGTTTTTATCTTTTTTCTTATTTTTCTTTTCTTTTTTCATTTGTTTTTGCAGTTTTTTCAAATTCTTGTCTTTGGCATTTCCAAACAACGCTTCGCCTTCTTGGGTATAAAATTGATGTCCATTCCAAAACTCAATATTGTTTTCCAACCACTCATTATCCGTGTGCTTTTCATCAAAGAAAACGAGCCACTCATGACGTAGTGCTTTTGCTTTTTTCTTGTAAGAGTGTCCGCCTAAATTGTTAAAATCGGCGTCTTTCAAGATTTTTTGCAATAGAGTCTGAGGTTCGTACCCCATCAAAGTAGCCTCAATACAATGCTGGACTTGTTTAATTTTTTCGGTAGGATAATTCTGCTTTTCTAAAAATTCTTGGGCGATTCGTTTACTGACTTCTTCGTGACCGGTATAAACTTCAACAAAACCAGTGTCATGAAACCAGCCTGCCAATTCTAAAATTTCGCACTCCTCTGCTGACAAATTCATTTCAGAAGACAATAGCCGTGTTGCTTTAGCTACCGTGATTGTATGTTGCAAATCATGGTATAGATGGTCGTCTGTCAAACCGTTTTTCAACAGATTGACAACATAATCTTCTGCCGCTTTTATAATCGGAGCTTTCATTCGGCAAATTTAGCAAAATTCGACGGCTTAAATCACCATGTTTTAAAATTTCATAATGATTTTATTAAAATGATTATCAATTCCGTCCAAAATCATCTTGCAAACGGACAATATCGTCCTCATCTGAAGGGTTTTCTGGGTTGGTATGTTGCCAAATTTCGGCTACTTTTCCCCACTCCTCCAAACCAACGAGCCGATGCCGTTCCCCCTTGGCTAAAGTAATGATTTCACCTTTGACATATTCTCGTACTTCGCCCTCTTCATCCGTATCTGACCGCACTACACCAACTCGACCTTCCACTACTCGCCAAACTTCCGAACGCCGATGATGGTACTGCCATGACAAACGTTTTTGTGGCGCAACCAGCAATATTTTAGGGCTTACCCGCCTTCCGTCTATTAAATCTGCATTGTCCATACCCGCAAAATAACGAGCTGTAAACGCATTAGCCTGCCCCTCATCAATTACAAAAAAACCACCCCAAGGCCGGTCAAAATCCTTGCGTTCTATTTGAAAACCTGCTTGGTACAATTCTGTTTCTGTGTTTTTAAAAATGGGATTCACTTTAATTAAATTTGAATTAAAAAAATCTGAAAGTTAAACAGGAGGGAAAACGAAGTTACGACTTTTTTATAAAAATCAAAAAACGCCTGCTGCTCTATTTCAAATATGGAGTTCAGTTTTTCGTAAAAACCCATAATATAACTCCTAAAAAATGGCTACCCGACTTCCTTTCTCAACACCTCTAATGGCGGCTTCGACAATACCTCCCGACTATTGAACATACCAATCAAAACAGTCAGTCCAGTAATTGTAAAAAACACCGTTAACGCTGGAACCCAACTAAAAACAAATGCAGTATCCAGCATATATTTCGCCTGCAACCATCCTGCAATCACTGCCAAACTAATCCCCGTCAGTGTTGCTAAAGAGCCGAGAAAAAAGTATTCCAATGCATTTATTGTCAAAATTTGGCTACGGCTTGCGCCTAAAGTTCGAAGCAAAACACTTTCTCGAATTCGTTGAAATTTACTCAAAACTACCGAGCTAATCAATACCAACAAACCCGTCAATATACTGAACAATGCCATGAAGCGAATCACGAAAGTTACCTTACTCAAAACGTCTTCCACGGCTTTTAATATCTGCGTCAAATCAATCACTGAAGCATTTGGAAAACCTTTGACCAACGCCTGCTGAAAACCCGCCGATTGTTCTTCAGACTCCGTTCTTGAAACCATCACATGAAACTGTGGGGCTTGTTCTAAAGCGCCTTTTGGAAAAACGACAAAGAAGTTGGTTTGCAATTTTCCAAATTCAATCTCCCGAATGCTACCAACCTCTGTTTCCACCAATGCTCCTTGCACATTAAAAGTAACTTTTGTACCAATTTCAGCATTCAAATCGCGCGCCACATTGTCTGCAATAGAAATATAAACAATGCCATCGTCGCCTACCTCAGGGACAAATTCACCCTCGATGATTGTCTCTGTTTCCGTCAAAGAATCACGATAAGTACAACGCCATTCTCGTCGGAATGCTCGTCTACTAATTTCAGAAGTGGAGTCTGCCTGCACTTCTTCTTTAGTTTTACCATCCACATTATCTAACCGCATTGTTACTACCGGAACGTCTTGAATAACGGGCATATCATTGGCTTTTGCCAAATCCAAAACTGCCTCTCGCTGCGGTGTTTGAATATCAAAAACAATCATATTGGGCTGCCCTTCAGTGCCCGTCATTTGTACTTGATTGAGCAAAGTATCCCGCATAAAAAATAACAGCGTTATCAATAGTGCGCCCAACCCAATGGTAACCACTAAGATGACCGTTTGATTATTTGGGCGATATAAATTGGCGATACTTTGCCGCAAAACGTAGCTAGCTTTAGTTGGAAAAAATCGGCGCACCATCCACGTCAACAATTTGGCAATACCCCACAAAACACCAAAACCGACACCAATTGCAATTGGAAAAACAAAGGATTTCCAATCTCCCGTTTGCCAATAGGCGAAACCAAACATGAATAGAAAAATTGCTAAATATACCAACCATCGAAGGGGGTCTTGTCCTGAAGTATCATCGTCAAAAGAAGCGCGCAAAGTTCGCAGCGGTGAAATATTTCTCACCGCTAATAATGGTAACATCGCAAACAATACCGTGATGCCCAGCCCCGTCACAATACCGCCCGCAATGGCTGAAGGAGAGATGTCATTACTCACATTTTCTAACGGTAAAAACTCGCCAATCACCAGAGGTAATACCACTTGAATCACACTTCCCAATGCTGCACCAATCAAGCCACCAATCAAGCCCAAAACCAATACTTGAATCATATAAATCCAGAACGAAGTCGTTCCTTTAGCCCCCAAACAACGCATAATCGCAATCGTCGAAATTTTATCTTTGATGTAAATATGTACCGAACTTGCTACACCAATGCAGCCTAAAAGTAAAGCAATGAAGCCGATTAAATTAAGAAAAACCGTCATTTGCGAGAACGCCTGTCCCATTTCTTCTTTACGTTCTTCTACAGTATCTACCCCAAACGATGCAGGTCTCATCCGAGGTTTCACTACATCATCAGCAAGTTTTTCAACGTCTGTTTCTTTGGAAAATTTAAAGTAGTATTGATAAAATATACGGCTACCTTCTTGCACCAAACCCGTTTCATTTAAATACGACATTGGCATATAAATCACTGGGGCTATCGTTCCCGCAACGCCTGCTCTACCGGGTGCACCTACGAGCTGCCCTTCTATTTTAAACATCTGCCCTCCAATTTGAATGGAATCTCCTGGTTCTAATCCAAATTGAAACATTAGCGTCTTATCAACTAATGCAGTTTTGCCTTTTTGATAAGTATCTTTAGCGGTTAGTGGGTCGGTTAATAACTTTCCATAAAAAGGGAAATTACCTTCCATAGCTTTTATTTGCGCCAGTCGTGTTCCACCATTTTTGGGAAAATAAACCATTGACACAAAGTTCATCGCTCGCGCTCGTGCTTCACTATCCAAAGAATCTAAAAAAGGCATCAAGCTATCTGGTACCGCTTGATTTCCATCCACTAATAAATCCGTCCCGAGCAATGATTTAGCTTCGTTGTTGATGTCTTTTTGCAGATTTTCACTAAATGAATTAATGGCAACCAAAGCTGCAATTCCCAATACAATGGAGGAAATGAAAAGAAACAAACGCCCACGGTTTTTTCGGCTATCACGCCACGCCATTTTTAATAGCCAAGAGAAGGATGTATTTTGCAAAATAAATTGATGTGTTTAAGTATTCAATAACTAACTGATTCACAATCAGAACTATTCGATGATAAAAAAGACAAAAGTAGGTAGCGGAATGTTTTCAAAAGCAAGGACTTTAATAAAAATGACAATTTTTTCTGATAAAGGTCATTGATTGACCGATAAAATAAAAAAACCTCCTGCAGATTATACAAAAATCTACAGAAGGTATTAGGAGGATAAAATAAAATGCTATCGCATTTGTGTTTCCAGCTATTATTCTTTTTCCAATTGTTGTTTCAAAGCCTTATTTTCTGCTTCTAATTTTTGTAAACGCTCATCCAATTGTAAGATATACAGCGTCAATTCTTCAATTTTTTCGACTTGTTTTAGATTAAGTTCGCCCATGCCCATACCGTTTTCTTCAACTTCTTTGGCAGAAGGAATATTGGGAAGATGATGGTTATCTTCAATGTATTTTTTCAACTGACCAAGTGGCATTAACGTATAGTCTTTTGCAAAAACGTAATCAGGAAAATTCGATAACGTTACTTCTACTTCGCGCGCAAATACACGACCATCGCCCATGACTTGAAAGTTGGTGTTCCCACCACTTTCGATGGTAAAGCCCTTATCGGTTGCGGTTGCGGTGGTGATGTGGAGAAGGGAAGTTGGGGCGTCGTTACCGATGCCGACGTTGCCGGTGTTGAAGTAAATGTCAGAGCCGTTTTCTGACCAGAGGGTGCTGCCTGGTGTACCGCCGCCGCCACCTGTACCACCTGTGCCACCATTTCCATCTACATCAAATGAAGCTTGA
>CAYUNA010000148.1:0-8792 GCA_964445895.1 uncultured Saprospiraceae bacterium
TTTTCAAAGTGCAAAATGAGCGCAAAAGATGCCTTCAAGAATCGAAAGTTATTTAGTTCGCGTTCCTAACTTCCAATTATCATGAATCTCAACCAAAAAATTGCCCATTATTTGTATCAAGAAAAAACGCGTGGCAACCGTTTTATCATCAGTCCCGAAGCTGCTAAACTTCATGCTGATTTTTTAAAATATTTAAAAGAAAAGAAGGCGTTTTTAAAATATGAAAAATCGGTTAGCGCGTTAGCCGATTCACCAAATGAGCAATTTGAACTGATTCAACAATGGGTGTCCGCATTTCAGGCGAATGGCCAAGTTGCAGACAATGAGGTTGTTATGGAAGTTGCCGTTTTATTATTGACGGAAAATTTTGACCCAAAACATGTGGTACATACCGAAACACGAAAAGAAATTGCAGGCATGCATGGCGAGCATGGTGTTTTGAAAAGTGGGAAATATGAATTGGATTACAACCGATTTATGACCAAGTTGACGGAATTTCAACAGACGGAAGTTCCCAAATATGAGCAATTTACCGCATTGAAAAAGTCATTGGCAGAACAACGAAAAAAGGCGTTGCGATTGGAAGAGTTTAAGCCAAGAGTGCTGAGTTCGTTTGTGAGAAACAAACTAATTGACAAGGTATATTTACCGATTTTTGGAGATAATTTAGCCAAACAAATCGGAACGGCAGGGGAGGAGACGCGGACAGATAGAATGGGATTATTGCTGTTGATTTCGCCACCAGGTTATGGAAAAACGACGTTGATGGAATATATCGCGAGTCGTTTGGGTTTGATTTTTATGAAAATAAATGGTCCGGCTTTGGGGCATCACATTACGTCGCTTGACCCCGCGGATGCTCCCAACCGAGCAGCGGCGCAAGAGTTAGAAAAGCTAAATCTGGCATTGGAAATGGGTGATAATACCATGCTTTATTTGGATGATATTCAGCACTGTAATCCAGAGTTTTTACAAAAATTTATCTCGCTGTGTGATGCGCAGCGAAAGATTGAGGGGATTTGGAAAGGAGAAACCAAGACGTATGATTTTCGTGGAAAACGGGTAGCGGTTGTCATGGCAGGTAATCCGTACACGGAGAGTGGCGATAAGTTTCAAATTCCGGATATGTTAGCGAATCGGGCGGATATTTACAATTTGGGAGATATTATTGGAGACGATGCGGCAGTATTTAAAATGAGTTATCTGGAAAATTCATTGACTTCAAATAGTACCTTGGCGCAGTTGGCGAATAAGAGTATGAAGGACGTTTATACCTTGATTTCGATGGCGGAAACGGGGCAAAAAGATGGGTTAAACTTTGAAGCCAATCACAGTCCTGCGGAGTTGAATGAATATACAAGTGTATTGAAAAAGATGCTACGGATTCGGGATGTGATTTTAAAAGTGAATCAAGAATACATCCGTTCGGCGGCGATTAGCGAGGATTATCGGGAAGAACCAGCATTTAAATTGCAAGGCTCGTATCGGAACATGAATAAGCTCGCAGAGAAGGTCGTACCGATTATGAATGATAAAGAATTGGAGACGTTGATTGTGGCGCATTATGAAGGAGAGGTGCAGACCTTGACTTCCGATGCAGAAGCTAACTTTCTGAAATTGAAGGAATTAATGAATAATCAAACGGCTGAAGAAGTGGCTCGTTGGGCAGATATTAAACAGACATTTTCGAAAAATAATGCAATGCGTGGAGTAGGAGCGGATAATCCGATGGGACAAGTGGTGGCGCAGATGCGGGGGATTCGGGAGGCGTTGGAGAAGGAATAGGGTAGGTTATTCTCTACAAACTCTCTGAAACTGAAATTTTTAATTAGTAACAACTTTAGCCTAAAAATAGAAGTCCCGCCCTCAAACGGGCAGGACTCTGCTAATGGGATTTAATCCATTAAGATTAACTTTTTAGTTGGGATAAATTGTTGGTTTATATAAAGTTGTATAAAATATGTTCCATTGGGTAGATGACTCAAATTGAGTGGAATCGTTTCGGAGGTTTGTTGTTGATTCTGGCGCGAAAGTACCCTTTTTCCAAACAAATCAAAGATTTCGACTGATAAATTTACGGTTTCGGTCAAATCAATTTCTAAAAATAACTCACCTGTTGTCGGATTTGGGAAAATTTCTAAAGTATTAACTGCCTCAATATGGTCAATACCCGTTGTTCCATCCAATAAAAATTCGATAATTTCCTCACAATTATTGGCATCCGTGATTGTTACAAAATACGTCCCATAATCGATTGTTTCACGGAAAGAATCAGTGTTTCCATCTTCCCAAAGGTACTGATAAGGAGCTGTGCCACCTGTCGAAGTCAATTCAATATCAGCCTGCATATCTGCCCAGTTAGGACTGGAAAAATTGGGAAGAGTCACTAATTTTTCGGGTTCATCTACTTCAAATGTCAGGTCCTCAAAAAAGCAACCAAAAGCGTCGGTAACGAATAAATTATAACTGCCGCCTTCCAGATTGACTAAATGAACTCCTGTTGAGTCATTAAAATCTCCAGTTGGAATCCAATTGTATTCCAGCGGTTGCCAGCCTCCGCTAAACGCGACCTCGATTTCACCATTCTGATTGCCAAAGCAGTTGACATCGGTAATGTGGCTACTATTCATCGTAATCGGTTGTGTTGATTCAGTAATAAAATAGGGTTGCAACTGAAATTCACAATCACCCGCGTCCGTCATCGTCAAAGCGTAGCTTCCAGCGGATAAATTGAAAATGTCCTGCGTAGTCATCACATTTTGTGGCGTCAGCGGATTACTCCACTCAAAGGTGTAAGGCGGATATCCACCACTTGGCGTAATATCGATAAACCCATTGTTTTCGCCATAGCAAATCGTATCGCGACTAAGCAGTGGAAAAATATTTAAAATGCTATCGGGTTCAATCACTTCAATGTCGGTGAAAGTGGCAAAACAATTATTCTCATCTCGAATTTCGACTGTGTAAAAACCTGCTGCTACGGTATCAATTAGGCTTTGTTCTGTTCCCCAAAGCGTCCCCAATTCGTTAAACCATTCAAAACTGTAAATGGGTGTGCCGCCCGTTACCTGTATGTGTATTTCACCATTTCGGCCACCTTTACAGCCCACTTCTTCTATTTCTGTAATCAAAATATCAATCGAATCTGGTCGAAAAACGTGGATAGAATCCGAAACTGTCACACAACCTCTATCATCCGTCACGGTCACATTACAGATCCCCGAATCCAGGTTGTCAATCACTAAAGAATCAATACTGACCGTGTCCATTGTGCCATGACTCCAAATAAATTGATAAGGAGAACTACCGCCTCCAATGTCAATAACAAAACGACCTTCGGAATCAGGACAATCCAAAAATAGGCTGTCTTTTTCAAAAAACAGGTTCAAATCTTCAATAGGGTCGGGGATTTTCAAGCCTTCGAGTACGCCCTCACACGCATTGGCATCAGTGACCGTAATGCTGTATTCGCCCGTTGGTTGGTCGATGATACAAGTATTGGTTTCTCCTGTATTCCAAAGGTAATCATAGGGGGCAGTTGCGCCACTGACCGTGATGCAGAGACTGTCTTGAAGGTCAGAAACGCATTCGTTGGCGTCAATTAAATTAGATAGTATCTGAAAGGAATCTGGTTCTGTAATTTCATATAAATCCGAGACTTTCACACAGCCATTATCGTCCGTGACGGTCAGTTGATAGCTGCCAGCAGGTAGATTTTCGTTGGTGGTGGTTTGCGTTTCACCATTCGACCAATTGGTGTTATAAACAGTACTGCCACCAGAAAGATGGACTTCAATACTGCCAATTTCACCATCAAAACAATGATTATTAGTCAAATTTAAGGTAGCAATTTCAATCGCTGGATTTTCAGAAATAACCAAAGAATCCGTTTGTAGAATACATCCCAAATTATCTGTAATTGTTGCAAAATAGACATCAGGTAACAAATTATTGATACTCGCCTGTTCATTTGCCATCATTGAGGCACCGTTACTCCAATCTACCGAAAATAGTGGATTTTCACCTGAGATATTCAACATCACCGAGCCCGACTGCGAGCCAACACAAGAGGAAGAAAGGGCTTGAGTATTGACAAATACACGGTCGGTCGTCGGTACAGTTATTACAGTATCTACCTGGCACATATCCGGGCCAGTAATAGTCAATTGATAATCGCCTGCTGGCAAATCGGTCAAACAAGAATCCGTTTCCATTGGGTCAAATGCCCAGGCAAAATCGTAATTCAGACCATCGTTAATGATAATTTTTATCGAGCCATCGTCTACGCCATCGCAATAAGAAGGCGTTATTTGAGCATCAAAGTTAAGTAGTTCGGGAGCATCAATAAATATGGAATCAGTAATGAAACTACAAAAGTTAGCATCCGTAATCAAAGCAAAATAATAGCCTTGTCCAAGATTATTGACTTGATTGCCCGTTGGGCCATGACTCCACTCTATAAAATAAGGTGTTGTACCGCCGTTAACGACTAAGTTAATCGAACCATCTTCTACGCCATTGCAGGTTGCATTGTTTTGAAACGCATTGACGGTAATTTCTTGAGGTTCAATGATTTGTGAAGAATCAATGATGAAGCAGTTATTGGCGTCTGTGATGGTGAAAATGTAATTGCCATCTTGCAAAAAGTTGTTGTTAAAACTCTGCGCACCGTTACTCCACGCAATTTGATAAGGAGGAACGCCACCTGCTGCGGTTAACGAAATTGAACCATTGGAAGAATTAAAACAACTTGGTTGAGTGATATTTTCTACAAAAATCAACGAATCAGGTTGACTAATTTCAATATTATTTAACGTGGTTTCGCACAAATTTGCATCGGTCACGGTGACGGAGTAAAATCCTGCAGTTAGATTATTACGTGTTGGTAGCGTAGAGTTGTCTTCCCAAATAAAGGAGTACGGCATTGTTCCGCCTGATACACCAATTTCAATTTCACCATTCGTGTCGCCTGCGCAATTGATATTTGTAATGGTCGAAAATGCGGTCAGTTCAAACGGTTGAGGTACAAAAATGCTATCTACTTCGGTGGTACAATTTCCATCAAAAACAGTTACGGAATAATACCCTGTTGCCAAATTGCAGATGGTATCATTCGCTGACCCATTACTCCAAATAATAGTTGGATTTGTACCCGAAACCTCAATACTGATGCAACCATCGGCTTCATTCGCACAACTCACCCCCGTAATATTTGGAGTGCTGACCACTGCACCAGGACCATTGATAATTTCCAATGGTGTACTGACCTCACAGCCCGAATTTGAACTGTCTATAATGTCAAATGCATAAGCGCCTTGCGTCAGGTTTCCGACGGAAAAAACAGGGTTGTTGCTAACCATCTGTTGACCATTCCAGGTAATGGTAAATGGGGCAGTACCACCTGTGATTGCAAAATCAAAACTACCGTCTGTCCCATTACAAGCCGTCACATCACTTTTCGTAATCGACACATTTTCAATGCTTTGAATGGTCGTGACTGGAAAGGAAGTTGTATGCGAACAGCCATTGCCACCTGTAATAGTCAAGCTGTAAATATCAGTAGCATTTGGTGTTCCATTACTGAAAATTTGTTGAATCGTCCCAGTACTTCCTGCATTCCAATTATAAGTCAACGGAGCAACACCATTGCCAATATCTGACCCGTTTAAAAACTGAAAATCGCTGAAGCAAATTGTTGAATTTCCGGTAATTTGAGCAGTTGGACTTGCCAGTACATTTATACTTAGAAAGATAGAATCGCTACATCCGCCTTGACTAATTTTTTGAATTTTAAATGTCTCATTTTGAAAAATAGTCAATTCGCAGTTTTGAATTGGAGTATTATTGTCATCAAAGCAAAACCACGTTCCCGCCGTTGATTTTTCGTCATTGATATAATCTAATAATGTCAAATTTGTACCTTCACAAACATCAGGAATAGGTTGCGCCACCAAATTCGGATTCGGGTAAATGGTAATTGTCACTGGTGTTTTTTCAGGATTAAAACAAAATGGCGGCACAAAAGTCGTCACCCAATAGGTTAAAACAGTTACGGTGTTTACCTGAAGATTAGGCACATTCGCAGGACTAAAAAACTCACCTTGATGAATGTCAAAAAAGTCAAATTCGTTTTCAAACCAAAGAATTTCCGCGTCAGGATTATCAACAATTGCTTGCATCGTCGCTATTTCACCTTCACAAATTTCATCGGACACCACTTCAGGATATTCTACTTCTGCTTCGTCACCAAAACCATTACAATTGTCATCCGTAAAATTACAGGGAACCTCCGCCGCCGCAGGGTTGATAAACTCGTCGCTATCGTTACAATCGCCACCCTGCGTAATGTAGCCTGCTGGTCCAACGGGGTTGCAGGTAGTCACAGCGTTGCCGTCGTCTCCAAAGCCATCATTATCGCCATCAAAGTAAAACGTATTAACCTGACTGTTGGAAAGTTGCGGGCCGTAAAGATTTAAATTATCAATGGCAATGTCGCCCCGAAATCCATTCCCTTTTTTACCAACAAATCTCAACTGAATATCTAAATTATCATAAATATCTAAATCCAAATACTCCGCAAACCATTCGTCACCTTTTGAGCCTTGCACTTCAAAAAGTGGTGTCCAATTATCACCACAATCAGTCGTAATATCGAGTCGCAACGAGTTGATATGTTGTCCGTTCATGTGGTAGTTGAAGGATAACTCACAGGCATTGGGGTCGGTATTGACGGTAATCAAATTAGATAATAACACGGCGGAATCGCCACTTTGACAGGAAAACCCTGACGTTTCTAAATAGATATATCGTCCACTGCCTGCTAAGTCGCCACCTGGTCCGGTAAAGTTGGTCGGTGTACTGTTTTCTCGTACCAACCAATTCATATCATCGTTGGAAACATTCGCCCATAACCCTGTAATATCACAATCAAAATCACAATTGGAAAGGGTATTACAAGCGGTTTGATTATTGAAATCTTCGGCGAGCGTCGGGGTCGGCGGCGTACAAAGGGTCGTCACCTGAATAGGGCAGGAGTTGATAGAAAAGACGCCTGGATTACATTCTTCCCGAACGTATATTTCGTAAGTTGTATTAAAATCCAAACCTTGAACAGGATTGGTGGAGGAGGTCATGCCCTGACCTAAAGTGAAACCAACCGGCCCGTATTCAAATATAGTACTTATCGGGTTGTTAAAGTTGGATTGCCAGGTCAAGGTAACGGCGTCGGGAGTCACATTACTAGCCACTACATTTGTAGGAGCATTACAGCCGCTCGCTTCAAAAACCAACTCTACGAATTCAAGTTTTCCGACATTAAATGAACCATCATCACAAGCCTCTAATCGCCACGTTCCGTTGGGATTTTGACCATCGTTAAAATCATTAAAATCACCTTCCGGCAAATACGTTCCGAAAAATGGAGCTGAACCACTTTTTATACTTGGAGTAGTACAACCATCATCATAAATGCTTGATATAAAGGTAGTTACAGAGTCGCAAAGTCCGTTAGGAATACCATAATTATTGCCAGAACCACCATTATCTGTAGAAACTTCGACACGGGTGCCGTTGGGAGCCACCAAATAGAAATCTAAATCTGCCGTCCAATCGTGAGCAAAAATGACCCGTAATTCTCTTAAAAATACATCCGTTCCTAAGACCGTTCCAGGAGCAGTGACAACATCAATATCGACCTCCAAAATGTTATTATTGGGGCAAGATTGGTCGTTGATAGTTGCGCCTAAATTGCAAGCAGAAGGATTGGTTACTTGAACAGATAAAACTTCCGTAGAATGCGGAAATGCACCTGCTGTTTTGGTACAGACCAAAGAAAGAAAGAACAATAAAATAAGCGCGCAAGGGAAATGCGCAAATCTATTAAGGTTCAACATAGAATTTTCGGTTTCATTCATCGCAAATGTGTGGTAAAATCAGTTTTAAATAATAGAATTTTGCGATAAAAATATTTTCATTAATTTAGGGGATTGAACTTTCGTTCAAGTGCTTTTATAAGGATTTTTGAAAAAAAGGTGATTAGCGAAAAAATAGTCAGTTGATATACGTCTTTACGGTATGTTTTGGATGTTCTTCAAAGGAGTTTATAAAATAAAAAATGGGATGATTTATGTTGTAAATCAGCGGCAAATTTAGCAATTTTTTTGAAGGAAGGTAAAGATATAACAAGAAGTTTTTGGTTGGATAGATTACTAATTGGAGAATAATTAGCAAATTACTGGTTTTCAAAGGCTTGTTGTTGCTTTTATGAAGTTAAAATATCTGTTTTTAGGTTTAATCAAATTTAGGAATCGTAAAATAAAAGATGGTTCCTTTCCCGATTTCAGACTCTAACCATATCCGTCCTTTGTGTTGCTCAACAATGTTTTGACAAAGTGCTAAACCAATTCCTGTACCACTATAGGCTTTTTTGTGATTCAAGCGTCGAAACAGTTGAAAAATCTCCTCAAAATTCTTTTTGTCGATGCCAATACCGTTGTCTTTTACCGAAAATTGCCAAGTATCGCTATTCTCTTCACAACTCACTAAAACTGTCGGTAAAACTTTTGGATTGTTAAATTTGATGCCGTTGCTAATCAGATTTTGTAGCAATTGTCGAATTTTTACTTTATCCGCAATAAATTCTTCAGGTATATTGTCAAAACTTACGGTCGCTTTTTGCTTTTTTATCGAAAAACCCAACTCCTTCGTCAAGCTCTCTGCCATATGTTTCAGATTAAATGTTTCGGGATTGTATTGCGTTGATTTAGCACGAGAAAATTCGAGTAAATCTTTTA
>CAYUNA010000149.1:0-8735 GCA_964445895.1 uncultured Saprospiraceae bacterium
AGTTGAAGACAGTACGAACATTTTTATAAGAAATTCTTTATAGAGAATCTGCCCTTAAATTGTTAATGAAAAATTATCTTGACAGCTCTTTTGAACTGTTGTTGTCTTTCTTTGTACAATTAAGATGAGACTGAGGATGCGGAGTTGAACAAATTGCTCAAAAAAGTCAAGAAAACTAAACATTTAAATCATAATTAGATGATTTCTGCCTACTATTGCGTACGCTTTTAATCATCTGCCGTCAACCGCTTTCAATGCCTACAATTCCACAATATCTGATAGAATCCAGTTTGTGTTTGCTGGTTTTTTATGAATACTATCGCCTCGTCTTGCGCGGTCGCGGAGGCTTTATGTGGAATCGGATGTATTTGTTGTTGACTCCTGTTTTGAGTCTAATTATTCCGGGGTTGAGTCTTGATTTCTTATTGGACAATTTCAGTACATTGCATAGCCAGGTTGTGAATTTAGACTTGGCGGCAACAGAGATTCCAATAGAAAAAAACTGGGAATATCGATTAGAAATGGTTGATATTTTGATGGTATTTTATCTATTGGGTGTTGGCTTTTGGGGCTTTCGGTTTCTGGACAGATTTTGGGAATTGATGCAATCGTTTAAGACTAAAAAGCGCTTGGTTCGGTTTGCTGATTGGAAAATTAATCAAGAATTTCCAAAAACTTCTTTTTTTAGTTATGCCTTTTGGAATGACTTGCAACTCATTGAAAATAAGGAATTTAAATCTGATTCTAATGTTTTAAAAATAGAAGAAAAACATGGTTCAGACGTACTTTTTATTGAATTATTGACTGTTTTGTATTGGTTTAATCCTTTGTTTCTGCTGTATCGAAATGAGCTGAAAGAACTGCATGAAAATAACTATCTTTTTCACAAAGCGCAGGTCTCTGGGATATTTAAAGATGCCATCGAAAACCAACCCAAACAAAGCCGAAGTAGTATTTCGAAAAACAATTGGTCGCAGGTCTTTTTATTCGGTGCATCAATGTCGATTGTGGTTACGTTGATTAGCTTGTTTTCCTTTGATTTAATTCGAGATACCCCTTTTCAAAAGCCTTTGGATACGACTTACGTAAAGTTGCAAAAAATCGGTAGCTACGCCCTTTACAAAAAAGAAAAACTACCTCCTGTAGAGCATAAAATCATTTGGGGAAAACAAGAAATTAAATTAGAGAAAATCGCCGCACCTAATGGCTATTCAGGTGAAATAGAAGTTGAATTAGAAGATTTCAAAAAATTATATGGCGAGCCGATTCGGGTATATGAAGGCACGCAAGAACGGGCATTTAAGACGATGGACATTCATCTTCAAGTGTTAGAAGAAAAAGGAAGATTGTGGTTTCCGAACGTTGAAAACGGAGCAATTGAGTTGGAACACCCTCGCCTTGGCAATGTCAAAGACCGCATTATGGAAGGCGATATTCTAAGCTTTACAGGGATGGCGGAGGAAGTGTATTTGACGGGCATTTCAGTAAAAATAAAAAATCCATTGGCAATTTATCGTCCTGAAATAAACGTTGCGCCTATCACCAAATCTGCGCCTGCTTTTGGTTTTCAAATCGTAAATTTGCCTAATAAAAGAGCACTTTTAAAAATAGACACTTCCAATATTGCGACTCGACACATCGTTGATTTATATGTTGCCAATCCGCAATATCAAATCGTTCATATTGCAGATTTCAAGACCAATCAACGATTTGTAGATGCGACAGCACGGTTGTTTTCGGAAGAAAAGATTGAAGAAAATTATTTGAGTGTTGCCCGTTTTGATATTCATGTTTTGCCCGAATATCAAGCATTTCAAAATCAGCTGGTGGAATTGGATTGGGGACAAATGATTGCGAATCCAAGTAGTGAAAATTATATTGTCAAAGATTTTTTAAGGAGTTGTCGAAAAGAATTAAAGCTAAAAATTGGGACAGAATCATTTGACATTCAAAGTTTTAGAATGATTTCAAAACAAATGGAAACAGCGGCTACAGCCTTTCATTCTGAAAAAATAAAAGAATCATCGCTACAAGCTTTTTTAAGAAAAATTGTTCCTGAAACCAGTATTTATTTTGATGACCTCATTATTCAAAAAAATGGACAATATTATTATTTACCAATTAATTTTGTTTTCAATATTGGAAAAGATACCGATAAATTCACGTTGACGGTTAAGGCTTCTGATGAAAACACAATAAAATCCATTAATAAAAGAGAAGGCTACATCGAATATTTGCATTATCCAATGTCTGAACTAATTGCAATTTTGACAGGAAATGAGCGCATGGAATTTGAAAACAGGGCGAATGAACCCGTGATTGATGCCGCATTTGAATCTGAATATTTGTCATTGCGACAAGGTGAAGAATTGCTACTAAAGCGATTGTACCAACAATACTATTACTCCTCACAAATTCGTTTTGAAACGCGTCCCGTTTGGATAATTGACCCGGTAGAAAATACTGAATCAATTGATACCTTAGAATATTTTTATCACATCAAGCCTGACCTAAAAGAAGTCACTGCAGCCAATAAGGAACAAGGATTGGAAACGCTTTCGCCTGGTTTTATTGACGATTTGGCAAATCTGATGGAGCGCGAGTTCGACCTAATTGTTTTCAATGAAAGCGGCTTAACCAAAGCTTATGGTTTAGGGCTTGACCTCTCCTCTTTTTCCGCATTGCGCAAGCAGTTGGAGGAAGATTATGGTATAAAAATGCGGGAAGAAGAACGCGTGATTAAATTTGTCAAAGTCGTTTATCCAGAATGATCCCGCAAGACCGCCTGAATCTAATGCTTTCTTCCAAAAATTGACCCTTGCCTAAACGCCTTATCAATCGCTTTTTGCTCCTCATCGTCCTCTGGATTCTCTGTCATGAAATTTTTCAAAACAGGCTGTCCGGCATCCACCCAAGCCGTATACCAGGCACTCGCAACCGACAAAATCGACGCTTGCATACGGTCTTCTACCATGCCATCCATTCGTCGGCTATAAGCTGCGGCATACTCTTGGCATTCCGTTTTTATTTGCATCGTTCCGCGTTCATCGAAGCAATATTTGCGGTCTCCCATGATGCTAAAAAGGTCAGCTTCTATTAGTAAAACACTGTCTACATAGCTGTGTGAAGTCAATACCACATCCCAATAATAAGTTTGTGGGTCTTCAATATATTCTGCTTTTCCGACCCAAAAATCATAATCTTCATCGGCGAATAATTCAGGAATTCTACTTTCCCAAAAAGCGTGAATGCCTCGTTGGTTAGATAAGTGTCCATTGTAATTTTCAGTGGTATGAAGTGGGACATGAGCATCACCGATATAATGTCCAAACTCCGCAGATAATTGTAGAATTTTTTTGGCGTTCAAATCTTCAAACGCCTTGGTCAAGCGGGCTTGCATCGATACCAAATGATACGGGACGATGCCATCTTCTGTAAAGTGTTCGTTGGCAAATGCGGAAGTACAATCCACTTGGTAGCCCACCAACTTAGAAATAGAATCACAATCAATCATCCACTCATCTTCGTAATATTGCGATTGCACATTTTCCCAAAAAAAGGCTTGATATTGAAACATATCGACCGTTGATTTTTCTTTGGCAAACGCCTTTTCTAAGGCTACAAAATCAGTTGGCGCTACTTCCTCATCCTCTACTCTTGCATTCACTTTCAAGGTATCTCCTTTTGAATTGACGACATAAATTTGCGTAAATTTTATTAGCATATCCGACCAATCGCGCGGCACATTAGCAAAAGGTGGCTTGCCCCAAACATCCAAATCAATGTAGTGTCTTACTGCCTCATGCTTCGTCGCATACCGGCGTTTATCCGGGTCAACGGCGTGGTCAGTGATGTATTCGATATTTTTTTTATAAAAAACAAGCATATCGGGTGGTAAGGAAAATACAGCTTGCCGATTAATTTTTCGGTGTCCAAAAAAGCCCCAAATGTCCTTGTGGAGGTCAGTGTTTTTAAATGCGAGAATGGTGGGGAGAGTGACGATTAATATAAAAAAAGTGTATTTGAATTTATTTTGCATGAATGCTTTTTAGTACAGCGTAAAGTGAGTTTATTTAAATTTTCTCAAAGGGGTTATTGAGTGATAAAAAGCGTTTGCAAACGCTTTTTATCACTCAATAACCCCACTCGCGTTGCCGCAGGAAACGCGCATTGTTTTTTTTGAAGCTACGCCATCATCTTTTCCATTCGATAAAACTCCCGAAAAGAAATCATCCGCTGTTGCTCCTCATCCCAAAGGGTATTAAAAACCGTTTTTAAACTTTGAAAAAAGGTCAGCGTTGTGGCATATTTTTCAAAGATAGGATTTTCTTTGTTACACATCTCTAAATTGTAGTTAGGAATTTTTGAACTCAAATGATGAATGTGGTGAAAACCAATATTCCCCGTCAACCATTGAAATACTTTTGGTAGTTTATAGTAGGTACTTCCCTGAACTGCCGCTAGTAAATATTCCCAATTTTCCTTCCATGCTTTATAGGCTTCCTCATGCTGATGTTGCACATAAAAAAACCAGACCGCAATCACAAAAAAGCCAATCAAAAGCGGAATATGAATCAACACAAATTTATCCCAGCCCAACAAATAAGCCAACAAAACGTAAACACCAATCACACAAATATTATTTATTACCTGTGAATAACGGGTCTTTTTCCAACCTTTCAAAGTGATAACAGGAAAACGTAACGGCACTAAAGAATAGTATAAAGGACCTAAAACAAACATCACAGGTGCAGAGCGATAAATGCGATACATCCACTGCTGCCGCTTCGATAGTGACCGAAATTCCGCTACGGTCTTAATGTGAATATCACCAATGTCTCTCACGCCTTCTTCTAATTGACCACAGTGAGCATGGTGAAAAGCATGGGATTTTGCCCAATATTTATAAGGAATAGAACTGAAAAAGCTACAGCCAAAACCAACGATATTATTCAATCGACGAGATTTAAAAAACGACTGATGCCCACAATCATGCTGAATGATGAAAATACGCACCATAAAAAAGGCATTAATAATCGCTAAACCAATCGTAATGCCATAATGCCAATCCAGGCTAAAATACATCAATACCCACAATGCCAAAAACGGCACAAAAGTATTTATTATTTGGATGACGGCTTTTTTAGTGCTTGGAGTTTGATATTTTTGGACGGTAACCGCCCAATTTTTTAATTTTTCTTTAATCTCCGTATTTTGCATAATTCAGTTTTCTTTTTTTTAACATTCCTAAGTAGTAAGTGGTGGTTGATTAGAGAAGGAGAGGACAAATTTTTATACATGATGGTTTTGCAAAAATGGCCATTTTTTTGAAAATTTTATAACAATGCAATAGAAAATAATAAAATAGTTAATAATCAAATGCAAGGCTTAATTTTTGGTTATGCTTTTTAATTTATATGTTTACGGTCAATTATTGGTGGTTTCTTTATATTTTTCACAAAGGGAATTTAAGGGAGCAAAATGGTTTGCAAAAACCGTTTTGCTCCTTTAACACAACCCCGTAGTGAGGTGTTTGAAGCTCGAAAATCTTGCGATTTTCTCGCTTCTCATAATTAAAAGAAACCTACCTTATGCAGTGTATCAAGTAACATAGAATAAAAAAACTCACGACTGAACATGAAACATTTTTTCACTCTACCCCTGATATTTCTAACTTTTATCACGTTTGGACAGACCGATGTTCCTGCATTTTCTTCTGCGGTAGAACGACTGGCAGACCACGAAAAGAAGCAAAATCTGCTCAATAATTCCTTAATCGCTGATATTCCATTTAAATCTATTGGTCCTTCTGTTTTTAGCGGTCGCGTTGCAGATATTGATGTATGGGAAACCGACCCCACTCATTTTTATGTTGGTTATGCTAGTGGTGGACTTTGGAAAACGGAAAATAACGGACAATCCTTTACGCCACTTTTTGACCAGGAAGTAGTCATGACTATTGGTGATATTGCTGTTGACTGGGATAAAAATACCATTTGGATTGGGTCAGGAGAAGTCAATTCCAGTCGCTCAAGCTACGCTGGTGTGGGCATGTTTAAAAGTGAAGATGGTGGTAAATCCTGGCAACACAAAGGACTCGCAGAAACGCATCATATTGGTCGAATTATTATGCACCCAACCGACCCAAACACTTTATGGGTAGCTGCTTTGGGGCATCTATATTCTCCCAATCAAGAGCGTGGAATTTTCAAAACGACCGACGGTGGCGAGACCTGGAAACAAACGCTTTTTGTCAATGAAAATGCCGGTGCAGTTGACCTACTCATTGACCCAACTGACTCGAATGTACTATATACTGCAACGTGGGAACGCACTCGTCGCGCCTGGAATTTTGTGGAATCAGGCGAAGGTTCAGGCATTTATAAAAGTACAGATGGTGGCGAAACCTGGATACGATTAAATGAAGCAAAAAGCGGTTTTCCAACAGGTAGTGGCGTTGGTCGAATTGGCTTATCTATCCACGAAAGTGCAGGTAAAAAAGTAATGTACGCCATTTTAGATAATTATGACAGGCGTCCAGAAGATGGCAAAAAAGACCGTAAAAACTTAACCAAAGATGACTTGCGAAAGATATCGAAAGCTGATTTTTTAAAATTGGAAAAAAAGCAAGTAGAGCAATATTTACGAGCCAATAATTTTCCAAAAGAATATACCTATCCCATTTTAAAATCAAAAATTGAATCGGATGAAATTTTGCCTATTGCTTTGGTCGAATATGTGGAAGATGCCAACTCTTTGTTGTTTGATACGCCTGTAATTGGTGCGGAAGTTTATCGGTCAGATGATGATGGAAAAACGTGGGTAAAAACACACGAAGGCTATTTAGACAATGTTTATAATTCTTATGGTTACTACTTCGGTCAAATTAGAATATCCCCTGAAAACTCCGATAAAATCTACATTATGGGCGTTCCTGTGCTACGGTCAGAAGATGCGGGAAAGACGTGGGAATCCATCAACGGACGCAATGTTCATGCCGACCATCACGCCTTGTGGGTCAGTCCAAATCGGGATAAACATTTGATATTGGGGAACGATGGGGGCATCAATATCTCGTATGACGATGGCGAAAACTGGGTGAAATGCAATACGCCCCCAGTTGGTCAATTTTACTATGTAGCAGTCGATATGGCCAAGCCCTACAACGTATATGGTGGCTTACAGGACAATGGTGTCTGGATGGGTAAAAAAACTTATCAGGCATCGAATCGCTGGCACAATTCAGGGCAGTATCCTTATCGTTCCATCATGGGAGGCGACGGAATGCAAGTGGCTGTTGATACCCGCGATAATTCAACGGTTTATACTGGTTATCAATTCGGAAATTACTTTCGCCTGAATACAAAAACGGAGGACTCAGAATACATTACACCGAAACATGAATTGGGTGACCGACCGCTGCGTTGGAACTGGCAAGCCCCGATTCATTTATCGATTCACAATCAGGATATTTTGTACATGGGGTCTAATAAAATGCATCGCTCATTCAATCAAGGCGATGATTTTGAGGAGATTTCTGTTGACCTAACCAAAGGAGGAAAAAAAGGTGATGTAGCCTTCGGAACATTGACCGCAATACACGAATCTCCGCTAAAATTTGGCTTGCTTTATACCGGTTCTGATGATGGCTTAGTCCATGTATCGACAGATGGTGGGAATGGCTGGACGAAAATTTCAGATTCGCTACCAACCGACCGTTGGGTGACGAGAATTCAAGCATCAACCCATGTCGAAAGCCGCGTTTATTTGGCAATGAACGGTTACCGATTTGACAATTTTAAATCACTTATTTACGTCTCCGAAGACTATGGAAAGACCTGGACAAAAATTGGGCTTGACCTTCCTGCCGAACCCGTTAATGTCATCAAAGAAGACCCCGAAAATGAACAGTTAATTTATGTCGGTACGGACAATGGTTTATATGCTTCGCTTAATCGAGGACAATCGTTTATGTTGATGAATAAAAATTTACCCGCAGTGGCAGTGCATGACGTCGTGGTGCATTCTCGGGATAAAGAGATTGTCGTAGGAACTCATGGACGGTCTTTATATTTGGCGAATGTAGCGCATTTGCAAAAAATGAATTCCGAAATCATTGCCAAAGGTCTGTATTTGTTTGATATTCAGTCTGTTAAAGCGAGTGGTCGCTGGGGTAATCCTTGGAGTATGTGGAGTGATGTGCCTGAGCCAACAATTGAAATTCCCGTTTTTACGAACGCAAAAGGAACCATAAAAACAACCGTTTTATTAGACGAATTGGAACTATTCTCCTTTGAAAAGGAGGTCACGAAAGGCCTACATTATTTAACATATAATGGTGAAATTGATAAAAAAAATGTAGTAAAGTATGAACGATTATTAAATCAAAAAAAGGCAAAAGAAGACTCGGAAATTAGGGTTCAAAAAGCAAAAAACGAAAAGTATTATTTAAAGGCAGGGACTTATCGTCTAAAAGTGGAAAAAGGCGGAAATATCGAGTATCAAACTTTAATTATTGATTAGTTACCTTGTCACATTTTTAGGAAAAACCGAATAAAACTTAATGAGACTCCTATTAACTTTGACCTTATTAACGAAGGTTATTTTAGATAAAAAACTGGATTGTATTTGTAAAATTATCAAATTAATCACCAAGTCGAAATCTATGCATACCGTAGATACTAAGTGAAATGAATTCAATAACTTGAACCATTATGCTTGTTCTTTTTCCTTCT
>CAYUNA010000150.1:0-8682 GCA_964445895.1 uncultured Saprospiraceae bacterium
TAAAGAATTGCTGTTGTGTGGGATTTTGACGGCAGGCGCGGTTTGGAGTAAAAATGACGGTTTTGTCCTCTATTTTCCGGGCATATTAGCGGCAGTTTTGAGTGTTCATTTATTTAAAAAGAAGCTTAATTTTTCAAAAGAAATCAAGAAGGTCGGTCAGTTTTTTGCAGGCTTTGCGCTGATACTTCCTTGGATGATTTTTCAAAATTTATACAGCTATTCGATTTTTGGAAAATTTGTCAGTCCACTTAAAAAACTGTTTAGTGCTGCGGAGGTTTCGACCAATAACAATCCGGTCATTTCACAAAATAAATTTGACGAAAGTCCTTCTTCAATAGAACTGCTTTGGGACTATGTGTTTACGGGTTCTGCTTTCGGTATTTTTTGGATAATGATATTTTTGGGCTTAATTTTTTTGAGCAAAAAATTACTTTCTGACTTGATAGGCAGAGGCCTGATTTTATTTTTTGTCCTTTCTTCTGCTGTCATTTATTTCGTATTCACCTTCACGCCCGCTTACGAATATTTACTTACGCAAACCACGATACATCGAGTTTTGCTGCAGTTTTCAGCGGCGGCACTTTTGGTGGTGGGTTATGGTGTTTCGTTGCATAAAGAAGGGGTCAGGAGTGAGGGGTCAGGTGTCAGCCCGTTATGACTTGTACAAGTAAAAGCAGCCTGATTCCTGACCCCTGACCCCTGACTCCTTTTTCCCTTAAAGTCCAAAATATTCTTACTCATAGTTTTCCCGTAGAATCATAAAAAAATCGTAAATTATAAACATGACAAAACACTTCCTAATCAACGAGAATAAATACAAAAATGTATTAATCGAAGCACATCGGTTGATTTATTTTGAATTACCGAAAAATGCTTGTACCAGCATGAAAACGCAATTTGCGGAGGTGCTGCAATTGCCGAAACACAAGGATTTTCCGCGCTATATTCATCGACACGAAAGATATGTGTTTCCTTTGGCGGCAGAAAAAGAAATTTTGACGACCTATAAAGATTACTTGCGGTTTGCCATTATTCGCAATCCTTGGGAGCGATTGGTGTCTTGTTATAAGGATAAAATTTTCTATAAAGACGAGGACAATGCCTATTTTATTAAAACCAATCCGCAGTTTTCAAGAGGAATGTCCTTTGCGGATTTCGTGGATTTGGTGGCTTCAATTCCTGACCATTTGGCTGATTTTCATTTTTGTTCGCAGCTTGCTTTGTTGACCGATTTTGCAGGCAATTTTATGTGTAATTACCTCGCAAATTTAGACAATTTGAATATTCATTTTGACAAAATAAAAACAGCAACGGGCGTACCCTTTGAGACCATTCCGCATCGGCTGAATACAACTAAAAAATCTTCCTACGAAGACTATTATACGCCTGAATTAGTTGAAAAAGTACGGCAACGATACCACTGGGATATTGAGTTTTTTGACTATGAATTTGGTAAAAAAAATGAGGCGTTTAGCTTTGGTTTTTTAAGCAAAGAGCAAGAAAAAATGTTTAAAAATCCTGAATTTGTCATTTCAATTTTAAAAGAAAAAAACAAAGAATTGCAAGGCATAATTGCCAAAACGGATAAGAATGCAGAAAACTATAAAGAAGAGGTACAGCAATCTCTTTCTTGGAAAATAACCAAACCTCTGCGCGGCATTGCGGAGGTGGTAAATTTAACAAAAAGCGAATAAAATATGTCTTCCAATCCACTCATTTCCGTCATTATGCCCACCTATAATCGTTTGCAGTTTTTACCCGAAACGGTCGAAAGCATCCTCTGCCAAACGCTGTCCGACTTTGAGTTGATTATCATTAATGACAACTCACCCGACGAAACCGAACAATGGGTAAAAGCACAAACCGACCCGCGTATCAAATACATTCACGTCGCCGAAAATCGCGGTCCTTCTTATGCTCGAAATAAAGGGTTAGATATGGCGCGGGGAAAATATATCGCCTTTGCCGACGATGATGACCTGAACGAAGCAACCCGTTTTGCAGCGCAAGCAGCCGTGTTTGATGCCGATGAAAGTGTAGCAGTTTGTGGCTCGTATATTCAGTTTTTTGATACCGATAATCGGGTTAGAAAATACAGTGACCGTTCTCTTCCTTTTCGAGTAAAAGCCTTATTTGAAATTCCTTTTCATTTTCCAGCTTGCATGGTGCGGCGGTCTTTTATTGAAAAAGAGGGCATTCGTTTTCGACCCGAAATTCGAGCAGCAGACGACTATTATTTTTTGATGAAAATAGTGGCAAAAGGAAAGGCGAAAGTAGTTCCCAAGGTTTTATATCGGTATCGTTGGCATCAGTCGAGTATTTCGATAGGCAGAGAAAAAGAGCAATATGCCAATGAATTGGCGATTAATAAACTGGCTTTTCAAGAAATTTTGAATTTGGATTTAAAAGCTCAAGAGATTGACTTGCTTCATCATTTTAGGTCTTTCAAATGTAAACCAGCAGAAGCAAAGGAAGTCGAGGCGCTCTTTCAAAAACTAACAGATTTTGCCGAAAAATCGCCTGATTTTAATGCAACGGAACGCAGAGGTTTTATGAATTTTTTGCTGCAAAGAAAATTGGTTTTTGAAAAAAAGAAAGTGCAGTTGGCGTTTTTTTTAATTAAAAATGAAGTGAGGAGTATTTTGGAAAGTTGGTTTTAAACCTCCAAATACTCATCCAATCTATCCAAAATTACAGCATCTTTTTCAGTATTAAACTTTCTCGCAAAAAAGTAGGGCTCGGGCAATTGAATTAATTTATCAAAATCAGCACTTTCTAAATCTTCGGGCGAAGGAGCTTCCGCGGCCTTCCAATTAACAAATGTCAAATTTGGTTTTACCTGAATTTGCTTCGTTTCGCGCAGATGCTGAAGAATGGAGTGAAAGAAAAATTCATCGGTACAAAAAGCGTATTGATTATAGACCAAATAATCAGGATGCGCCTCCAAAAAGGCAAGTGTTTTTTCAATGGTAGCTACTCTTAATGCCCACCACTGCGAGCCTGCGTAGGGTTTGAGATAAGTTGGAAATTTCCTTTTCTTAAAAATGAGTTTAAAATTAGGCACTCCTTTTACCAGCATTTTTAAGATTTTCCAAACATTGAAAATATGAAAAATACTTCGACTAAAAATGTACGGAACAACTACAAAATCTTCTCGTTTATCCGAAAAATCAAACTTATATTGCTCAATGCGGACGCGCCACCTACTGCCCGTCCAAAGTTGCGTAGCTGGTATCAATTCCGCAAAATCATAAGCTACATTCTTTTGCAAAAAATCGGTCAATGCCTCATTCGTTTTTATCGGATAATCTTGACCACTTATCAAAATGCAGTAACCTAATCGTTGGTCTTTCACAACCGCACGCATACAAAGTATCGTCGCCTGCACCAAACTAATATCTCCCCAACGGCACTTTATTCTATTTTCTAAAAAGAATACATTTGAAAAATTAATATAAACTTTAAAATCTTCTATTTCGCAACGCTTATCAATATGGATGTAGAAAAAAGTGTTTGGGCTATTTAGCTTTGCAATTAAACGTCCGAGTTGTTTTGGATTAGTATGGGCTAATATGATGTAGTTTTTGTTCATTTAGTGGAGAATTTTGAGTATTTCAAATAAGAACTTCAGGGCAGCAGTCTATAAATATCCCTTCGCCTGCAAATCAAATAATTCGGCATATTTCCCTCCTTGTGTCATGAGTTCCTCGTGACTGCCTTCTTCTCTTTTTTCGCCCATTTCCAAAAATAAAATGCGGTCTGCCATTCGGACGGTACTGAACCGATGTGATATAATAACGGCAGTTTTTTGATGCATCAATTCTGCAAAACGCAAGAATACCTCATATTCTGAACGAGCGTCCAAAGCGGCGGTGGGTTCGTCCAAAATGACCAATTGAGCATCGCGCATGTAGGCACGAGCGAGAGCGATTTTTTGCCATTGTCCGCCAGACAATTCTACACCACCTTTGAAGCGTTTGCCGAGCATTTGGTCGTATTGGTGTTCTAAATTTTCGATTACCGTATTTGCCAAACTCTTTTCGGCAGCCGATTTAATCAAAGTTTGATTGTTGAATTCCTCTACATTTCCGACGGCAATATTTTCTTTAGCTGTAAACATAAAGCGAACGTAATCTTGAAAAATTACGCCCATTTTAGCAGCATATTCATCGGCGCGATAGTCAAAAATATCAATGCCGTCCAGTAAAATGCGTCCTTCAGTCGGGGTATAAAGTCGGGCAATGAGTTTAACAATTGTGGTTTTGCCAGCACCATTCTCGCCGACTAAAGCTAATTTTTCTCCAGCATTTAGTTTAAAACTCAAATTTTTCAGCGCATACTTATTCGTTCCGTGATAGGTAAAACTAACGTTCTCAAATTCAAAACCCGTTTTCAGGGTTTTGGGCATCGGATAGCTTCCTTCCGAGCTTTGAATAAGCGGCTTCATATCTAAAAAATCGAAAAAATCTTGGAGGTACATCGCCTTATCACTTATCTGTGAAAACCGATGTGCAGAACCTTCCAAAACACTTTGCAATCGTTGAAATGCTCCGCCGAGAAAGGTCATTGTCCCGATTGTGATAGTCCCGACTAAGGCTTGATAGAGAACAAAAACATAGGCGATATAATAAACCGTCGTACTCAAAAGACTGAATAGACCTCGAAAGATAGTTCGATTCTTCGAGATTTTTTTTGAAGCTTGGTAGTATTGGTCTGACAGGGTCAAAAAGCGATTAGAGATGAATTTTTCGAGCTTGAAAATCTTTACTTCTTTGACGGTTTCATCACTCGTTCCGATGCGGCGAATGTAGTTTAATTCACGTTGTTCAGGAGTCCAACCTCGAAGCAGGGAATAATTTTTTTTATTAAAATGAGCTTCTCCAAAATAAACGGGTAAAACCACAAGAACCAAAAGAAGAACCAACCAGGGACTAAAAGCTATCAAGGCAATGATTAAGGCAGAAACCGTAACAACATCTTGCACCTGACTAAAAACCATATCCATTAATAGCGTTCTCTCTGTGTTTTGCTGTCGTGCGCGGTCGAGTTTATCATAAAAGTCAGGATTCTCAAATTGATATAAATCCAACTTAGAGGCATGTTCAATAAGTTGGGCAGAGGTGCGAATACTCACCAAATCGCCTAAAAGAGTATTGGTTAATTTGATGATTTGAAGATTAACACTCATCATTAGCGCTAAACTCAAACCCAAAAAGACCCAAAGTATCATAGTGTCTAAATCAGTGTCAAAATTGAGCACTCCCTCCTGATTACTTAAGCGAACAACTTCATCTACCAAGACTTTTCCGACATATAACACGCAAACAGGTAGAACAGCCTGAATCGACCGAGACAAGATGACTATAATAGTATATCGTGGATGAATACCCCAAATCAACTTGAACAATCGTGGGATATTTTTCAAGGATTCGACTTCTGAAAGGAGGGATTTTTTTTTGTTGGGTGTGTTGCTCAAGTATGTATTTATTTTATCACGCAAAAAGAATAGAATTTAACGTAGATTTTATGCAGCCTGTAACAAATATAGTAATGCTTGTAACATTTTAGAAAAAAAAGCATTGAAATTAGAAAAAGGAACTCAAAATAAATAATTATTACTTGTTGATAGGGCATTTTGCGTAAGAATTATTTTATAAAAGTAGTTTTTATTGAATTATTTTCATGAATATATTCTAATGTTTACGAAAAATTAGATATTGTAGATAGACTGACAATTGATAATTAGATATTCCATATTTCCAAAATCTGGAATATCTTTGCTCAAATATACCATGAATTTTATATCTAATGCTGGTATGAATGTGTGAGAATAAATACATTGTAAACTAGATAAATAAAAAAATTTATCAAAGTAATTAGGGCAACTCGTTTAAGATGGAGAAAAAGAAAAAGAACAAAAAAAAGGAGGAAGAAGTAACAGTCATTTCCCAAATAAAAGCCCTGCGAAATATTCCGAGGTTTTGTCGATTAATTTGGGAGCTTTCCCCACGTTTGACCTTACTCAATATCTTGGTGCGCTCCGTACAAGCCGTTTTGCCCGTCAGCATTCTTTATGTCGGTAAAGAAATCATTGATGAGGTCGTCGAATTAGCGAAAGAAGGCACAAGTGCTGAAAAATTTTGGAACTCGGACGTACTGATTTTTTGGATATTTACAGGTTTAGGCATCGCTATTTTGCTGAATATCTTTACGCGTATTAGCTCGCTCACCGATACGCTTTTGGCAAATTGGGTGAACAATGAAACCTCAATGAAGCTCATGCTACAAGCCTCTTCCTTAGATTTGTATCATTTTGAAGACCCCGATTTTTACAATAATCTCTCGCGTGCCCGTACAGACACGCGTAGCCGAACGCTCTTAATTAATCTGATTTTAACGCAAATTCAAGATTTTATTACGCTCATTGCTTTGCTTGCGGCCTTGCTTGTTTTTAGTCCTTCTTTGGTCTTTTTCTTAATTTTGGTTGTTGTTCCTACTTTTTTGACAGAGTCTTTTTTTAATAAAAAAATATATAAACTAACGCGAGATTGGACCCCCGAAATGCGCGAAAAAAACTACCTCCGCCTGATAGGAACGGAAGACCGAGTCGCTAAGGAAATTAAAGTTTTTGGCTTAGAAAAATTCATTACCAATCGCTTCATAAAATTGGCAACCAACTATTATTATGCTTCTAAAAAAATCCTAATCAATCGTGCACTCATCGGTAGTTTGCTCAATATTGTGACGATAACGACCTATTATGGTGCGTATGTTTATGTCCTGTATCAAACGGTTGCGGGCATCTTGACCATTGGTATGATGACCTTTCTTGGCGGCGCATTTCAACGGATGCAGAATATCCTGCAAACGACAGCGAATCGCTTTTCTCGCTTGGCGGCTATCGGTTTATATCTTGAAGATTTCTTCTATTTTATGGATATGCAACTTCCAGCTAAAGAGGCAGGTACAAAAGTCGAAGTTCCCGATAGCATTCAATCAGAGATAGTTTTTGAGAATGTCAGTTTCAAATATTTTGGCAGTGAACAATACGCGATAAAAAATCTAAATTTCACCCTAAAAGCTGGTGAAAGTCTGGCGCTCGTTGGCGAAAACGGTGCGGGCAAAACCACTTTTGTCAAATTGCTCGCCCGCTTATATGAACCAACTGAGGGACGTATTCTTTGGGACGGCATCGACATTCAGGACTTTGATTATGAAGAATACCGTACAAAAATCGGGGTAATTTTTCAAGATTTTGTTAAATTTATGTTCACCGCTAAGGAGAATATTTTTGTTGGAAATATTGCCGAAAAAGACAACCAAGCCTTGATAGAAAAAGCCGCCAAAAAGAGCCTTGCAGACACTGTTATTAACCAATTGGACAATAAATACGACCAAATGTTGGGCAAACGCTTCGAGGGTGGGGTAGAGCTATCAGGCGGTCAATGGCAAAAAATAGCCCTCTCGCGCGCCTATATGCGAAATGCCGACTTGGTCATTTTGGATGAACCGACTTCTGCCTTAGATGCGCGCGCTGAACATGAGGTTTTCTTGCGTTTTTCAGAATTAATGAAAGGAAAAACAGCCATTCTTATCTCTCACCGCTTTAGCACCGTCCGTATGGCAAGTAAGATTTTATTTTTGGAATATGGGCAAGTATTGGAGCATGGAACGCACCAAGAATTGATTGCAAAGGAGGGGAAATATGCGGAGTTATTTGATTTGCAGGCGCAGGGGTATTTGTAAGGGGAAGATTAAAAATAAGATTGCCCTTGTTTCAATTAATTTCACTAAAGATTTAAAGCAATTTTCCATATAACATTTAACGCCCATCAATTTGACCCACTGTAACATCTTTTTTTTAAATATAATTCTCTTCTAAAAAACGAATAATAATTAAGCAAAAATATTTTAAATTAATTTCATAATAATATGATTTACAGTACTTTATAGATGTTTTTTTTATTTAGTTACGAGTCGTAAAATGATGGTCACGACTAAACAAATGGAGACGATAAGAAATTTGTTGATTTGTATATTATTATAACAAAAGTAGGCAGCTTTTGGCAAGCAATCTACTATTTCAAAAACAAATCTCTTGCATTATGAGAAAAATTATTCAAGTTTTTGCAACATTATTTTTTGTTGCAGGATGCTTTACTTCCATTTTTGCTAACAACGGATTATATGACCCTCCTTTAGAGTCAAAATTGACCGTAACAGATGGCATTGAAGGAATAAGTTCCAATTCTTTTTCAGGCGGAACACTCCTCGTTTCCATCACTTCTACGAATACCACTTGCGGTCTTTCCAATGGACAAGCCACCGCATCAGCCTCTTTATCAGGCGGAACGGTCATGGCAGTTTACAATTGGAGCAATGGGTTTTCGGGCGGAACAGCCACTAATCTTGCTGCGGGTAACTATACAGTTACAGCAACAGACAACACTGGTTGCACGGGAACAGGTAGTGTATCAATTGAGGGAAGTAACGGAATTTCCGCAACAGCAAGCTCAACAGCGACAACTTGTGACGCAGCTAATGGCACAGCGAGTGCATCGGTATCAGGTGCAAGCGGTACAGTTTCTTATAGTTGGAGCAACGGCGGAACAACACAAACGATTACCGATTTAGCAGCAGGCACTTATGATGTGACGGTTGTTGATGGCAATGGTTGTGTGG
>CAYUNA010000151.1:0-2368 GCA_964445895.1 uncultured Saprospiraceae bacterium
TCAATAAAAAAGCCTCTTCACTTACGCAAAGAGACTTTTCAAATCATCTAAAATCAAAAATCTTAAAAACAATATTCGTTAGCATCAATCAAGGCTGCTGCAATAGCCCGTCGATTCTTTTTAACATTAACTGGTGGATATTTGGTGAAATGGCGAACGCCTTTCAACATCATATTCAACAAATCGCCTTCCACAAAAGAAGCCAGGGCATCAGTTGCATTTTTCACCATACGATGCTGCACATCAGAGAGGTGAGTTCGCAAAATTGCTTCATACAACTCCTGCGATTGTGGCTTATCTGTCATGTCCGCTAATTTTTCTACACGAACCAAAGTTGATTCTGCGGTGTAGACATCCAAAAGCATATCCGCAATATTCATTACGATTTGTTGCTCTAATTTCAGATTCAATTTGCGGTCCATTTGTCGCTGACCAGCCAAGCCACCCACCATTAAGACGAGTTTTTTGAAATCTTTAATTGCTTTTTTCTCTGCACCATACTTGCCCGTTGGCATTTGGGTCGCCACGCCTTCTTTCAATTCTTTTTGTACAGCCAACGCAGGATTGGTCAAATCAATATCGCCTTTCATTGCCTTTTTCAACAATTGCGTCACGGACAACAGACGATTGATTTCATTCGTCCCTTCATAAATTCGGTTAATCCGTGCATCCCGAAACATACCCGCTGCTGCGTACTCCTCTGAGAACCCGTAGCCGCCATGTACTTGTACTAATTCATCCACACAGTAAGCGGTTGTTTCCGAACCAATCACTTTAATCATTGCGCACTCAATCGCGTATTCTTCAGCGGAAATCAGTAAAGAATCTTTATAACTTGCACCTTCTGCAATCAATGCATTCTTTTTCGTTTGCATCAAATCCGAAGTTCGGTAACATGCTGATTCACAGGCGAATGTACGAATTGCCATCTCTGCCAACTTGTATTGAATCGCTCCAAAACTGGAAATTGGTGTTTTAAATTGCACCCGTTCATTAGCGTATTTTGTACCAATCGTAATCGCTTGTTTTGAACCACCGACAGACATGATACCTAATTTATAACGACCGACATTCAGGATGTTGAAGGCAATTAAATGACCTTTTCCTTTTTCACCTAAAAGGTTATCCAATGGAATCTTTACATTTTCCAAAAACACCTGTCGAGTAGAAGAACCTTTGATACCTAATTTATGTTCTTCCGCACCCAAAGACAGACCTGGAGTGCCTTTTTCTACAATAAAACCAGTGAAATGTTGTCCATTAATTTTTGCAAAAACAATAAAAACATCTGCAAAGCCAGCGTTAGAAATCCACATTTTTTGGCCATTCAAAATCCAGGACTTGCCGTCTTCACTTAATTCTGCAATCGTTTTAGCTGCCAAAGCATCAGAACCAGAACTTGGTTCTGTCAAACAGTAAGACGCCTTTAATGCGCCACTTGCCAAACCAGGTAAGTATTTTTGTTTTTGTGCTTCTGTTCCAAAGTACAAAATCGGCAAAGTTCCAATTCCAATATGTGCCGCATAACTCGTCGTAAATCCACCACCGATATGCCCCAATTCTTCACTAATGATGCTATTGGTATTAGTATCCATTGGCATTCCGCTATACTCCTCAGGAATATGTGAACCAAGCAAACCCAACTCTGCTGCTTCGTCCAGTAACTCTACTTGCTTGTCTAATTTGCCACCTCTATCGCCAACGTTAGTCGCGAAATCACGTACCATTTGACGAATCATTTTTTGCTCTTCGTTAAATTCTTCTGGAATAAAAGTCGTGTCAGGAGTCGCATCTTTAACCACGAATTCTCCACCTTTTAATACTTCAGCTTTTACTAATTCTTCTACCATTGTATAATGATTTTTTATTTAAGGAACGCGAAATAACTTTACGTTCCCAGGCTTGTTAATTAAATAGAAAAAGTCATTTGTCAATATCTTTTCGAATTTCTCGGGACATGCTTTTTCGCTCTTTTTTCTAAAATCATCTTATTGAAAAGGATTCAATGATTTTAAAAAAAATACCATCGGAAAGAAATTAAAATCCAACCAACCACTTCAATTTGATTAACAGGCCTATTGAAATTTAATTTGTCCTGTTTTGAAAATGCTAAACAGCGAATTTTCGCTACAAATATACAACTGTATAACGAATAATGCAAGAGTTGGTTGTGTGAACAGCGAATTTTCGCTAAAAAAATGGATTTATTGTGTAAAAGCTGTTTTGAAAAGAGTAAAGTACTTGGACATATTCAAGTTGGGGTACAGGACAGTGGACTTCGCTTCCTAAGTAATCGACGGTTAACTTGCAATTTTTGGAATGCGCTCGGTCAAAAAAACTTTGAAACTACCTTTGACGAAGAGACTTA
>CAYUNA010000151.1:2468-8630 GCA_964445895.1 uncultured Saprospiraceae bacterium
TTTACTTAATCATCTTAGAAACTGCTCTTAACGCATTCAACGCTTTATAAATCCGCTTTTCCACAGCCTGTTTGCTGATGCCCAATACTTCTGCAATTTCTTTATAGGTTTTCTTATCAATTCGACTCATCAAAAAAACCGTGCGTTGTTTTTCTGGAAGGGCAGCGATAGCCGCTTCGATTTTATCCTTCCATTCCCGCTCTTCCATTAAATATTCTGGATTTTCGATAGTGCGGTCAGCTTGCGGTTTTTCCTGAAATTTTAAGACAACCTTTTGGTGTTTATATTCATTGAGAAGGAGATTGTTGGCGATGGTGAAAACGTAGCTTTTGGCAGTTTCAAAAATAACAGAGGCGCAGTTTTTCCACATCTTAGTAAAAGCCTCTTGCGTTAAATCTTCGGAAAGGGCGGTATTGCCAGTTTTATAATATAGGTATCGAAAGAGGGGCTGCCCGTACTCGCTAAAGACGGCAGTGAAGGTATCTTCCTCGCATAAAGATGGTTGCGGCTCTTTCATTGATTACTTAATTTCTGCTGTTTTGATGTTTAAAAATCTGTGAATAATTTAGCGTCTAAAGTTGCTGGCGCGGCAATTTCTGTCAATTTCATACGACCTCGATTGCCAGATAATAGTAAATTACCTTGCTTTTTATAATCTGTCCAAGGCATAGTAAAAAGGGGGTCTACATCTTCAGCACTACCGAAAAAAGACCATTGAGAGACCAGTTTCGTTTCTTTATCAACAAATACCTGGTATTTATTATTAGGTGTATCACCTACATTGGTGAAGGTCAATTCTAATACATCAGCGGGTTTTCCGTCTTCGGTGGTTGCTGGTTCAAGCATTTTTAGAGTCACGCCAGAATCCTTTAATTTAAAAGGCATCACGAGCCAGTATGCATCATTTATCCACATGCTTTTACCATTGATGAGTAGCTTTTTTAGACTATCAGGTTCTGTTTGTACGGTGTCGTTTATTTTTACTTGACCTTTCATGGAGTGAATATTCAAAAGATAAATGATGCTGTCTTTCATGGATTCAATGCGAATGTCACCTGTCTTTTTATTCCAATAATGTTTGCGAGAGTCGAAGAAGTTCCAAACAAGAAATTCTGTATTGTCCCAGTTTTTGCGTCCACCCATTGCTTCCATGACTTCATCTGCTAATGCAATTGCAGCGGAGTCGGAATCTTTGGCGTTGAAACCGTCAGCGGGTGGGTTACCGTAAGTTGCTGTGTTGGGAGATTCATTTTGACAACTGAATAGAAGGAGTGGGAGGAAGACCATTAATAATAAGTACTTCATATTTTATATTGACTAATTTTAGATAAATATTGAACAGCTTTACTGATGGGATGGAGTATAAGTACCCGGACATACTTATTCTACGAATCTTAGCTCTAAAATTCATAGAATAATTATGTCCGAGTACTTAGCTACCTTTAAAATTTGATTTGCGCACAAAGAACGTTATTTTTTCAATATTAATATAGGTCTTACTGAAATAGGGTCACAAATTTTGCTTTATATCATTTTGCATTTATTTCAAAAATCAATTATTCAAAGATATATATTGTCACATTTATTGATTTTTGAGAACTGTACGCATGCTCTTCATTTTTTAAATAAAAAAAGTAGGCTGTGACAAGTTTTCTATTAATTATCAAACTATGATTTTTACGTAAAAAAATCTTTTTTCAAAAAAAAATAAAATTTCGTATCTAAAACATTTTATGACTATAAATTGCTGTTTTTGAAATAATAAGCTATTTTATAAAATAAATAATGAGCTTGTAACTAATTGATTATCAATAGCTAAGTGTTTTTACTTACAAAAATAGTATTTATACTGAAATTGACTTCAAAAATTTGCAATAACCGAAGTTCGCCCATACATTTGTGACAGAAACACGGCAAACGTCATTTACCTCCCACAATAAAATCCTCCTAACTTTCAATATCTACCTCCTTTAATTTTACCTCCTTTTGAAATAAATTTTCCTTCGACATTCAATTGTCGCTTATAATAATTCCTCCTGATAAAGAACAAAAACTACTTATAGAACACCACCTCCCATTTTTTTGAACTTACTAATCCCCCCTTCGAAGTTTCCTCCCGCTTCATATAAAAACATCACAATTTTTAACGGTCAAAACTTACTTATTATGTCTAAGCAATTTATCATCACAGCAATCATCGCATTCTTCACTTTATCTTTGAACGCGAAAACTTATTTTGTAAAAGAAAACACTACTGGAAAGGGATTAAGTTGGTCAGATGCCAACGGAGATTTAGCGGCAGTCTTATTTGCAGCTAACTATGGCGACGAAGTTTGGGTAGCGGGTGGTACTTATTATGCATCTTATGATAACGATCGCACTCGTTCATTTATCATTTCTAAAGGAGTTAAAGTATTGGGTGGCTTCATGGGTACAGAAATGAGTGCAGACCAAAGAAATCCTGAAAAATATAAAGTAACATTAAGCGGAAACATCGGTGACGTGAACAGCGCACAGGACAATTCGCACACTGTTGTACTTATCGGTGCAGCTGATAAAAACACTGTTTTAGATGGCTTTTTCATTGCAGACGGTACGGCAAATAGCGCTGGTGCAGCAGCTGCACCGTCTCGTAGCGGAGCAGGAATGTATGTCATGGGAGCTTCTAAAAGTAATCCTTCTACACCAATCATTCGCAACTGTACTTTCTATAATAATTACAGTCGTGACGGTGGCGGAGTATACAATAACGGTAAAGGTGGTGAAGCAAGCCCAACGTTTGTGAACTGCAAATTTTATAGCAATCGTGCAGATTTGGATGGTGGCGCAATTTTTAATGACGGTCGTCATGGTGGAGATAGCAGCCCAGTTTTTGAAAACTGTGAGTTCTCTGGCAACGAAGGAAACTACGGCGGCGCAATGTGCAACTACGGTGGTAAAGGTATCGCGAATCCGACTTTAAGCAACTGCCTTTTTGAAGGGAATGGAGCATACTCAAGAGGTGGCGGAGTATTCAATATGGACATCGAAGGAGAAGCAAGTGTTGCTATGACGAACTGCAAATTTAAAGAAAATACAGCCTCTGCGGGAGTCGGTGTTTATACTTTCAGTCAAAATCGTGAAACAGCGGTTAAAAAACACTCTTACGCAGATTTGGAAGACTAATATAGCGAACGGCTAACGCTAAATCAATTGACTCCAAACCAAACTTTTAATTACATGGAAAATAGTATTTTTTGACAAGGATTCCGGGAATTGATAGTGGGAACGTTGGTTTCCGGAAGCCTTTTTTCTTTACTTAAAAATGTAGAATCAAAAAATGCAGAATAACTCAAAAACCGAAAAAGAAATTTAAACTCCCTTAATCAAGTTTTTTTAGGATTATAATTTGTTAATATTTTCGGACTATCCCCTTATACTTAATGAAACACTATTTTAAATATTCTGGCACAACGCCAACTCGCAAAATACATGAATTTTAGTAGGAAAAGGTTAGCCTTTTTTACTGTGAAGCACTAAATTTTTAAGAGTTTTATAAAATCAATTAGGTTGTCTGTTTTCTCCCAACTTCGGTTGGGAGAAAATCTTTAAAACTCAATAATACAGACCGCTCTACCCCCGCTTTTATTTTCAAGGTGGACGGTCAGAATAGCTTAAAACGGGCTGAATTTAAATAAAAACTAGAACAAAGAAATTGTACTTAAGAAGGTTTTTTCATACATACTTTTAGATAAATAAGAATTAATTTGAGCTGCTACCTGTCGAAACAGGTAGCAGTTTTTTTTTTGAAACTCGAAAATCTTGTGATTTTCTCACTTCTTATAATTCAAAGAAACTTTTGTTACACGGTAGTAAGTTTTCTTATATTTTGGGAAGCGAGAAAATCGCAAGATTTTCGAGCTTCAAAAAACGCACTTCCCCGCGCCGCAGGCGCGGGGCGGGCGGGTGTTAAAGGAGCCAAACGGTTTTGCAAACCGTTTGGCTCCTTTAAAATCCTTTTGTGAAAAAGACGAAGAAATTTTTGCTACACTGCATTTAGGTTGATGCAAAAAAAATAGGAGTTACTTTTAAAGTAACTCCTATTTATCCGTTCCTACATATTGCATTGACAATTATCCAAACAATCAATAATCAAACTCACATCACGCTCTTTCAATGAATAAAACATGCTACGACCATCTCGCTTAGCACTTAATAATCCTTTGAGGCGCATATTTTTTAAATGATGAGAAGTCAAAGATTGCTCCGAACCGAGACTATTGCAGAGTTCTGTGACGGATAATTTTGGGTGAATTTCCAACAATCGAATAATACCCAAGCGGACTGGGTGTGCGACAGTTTTTAGAATATCGGCGATTCGCTCTAACCGTTCTGCTTCTTCTTCGTAAACGAAAACTTCTTGTTTTGAATTCATGCCGCAAAGATAAGAAAATATTGGTTGTGAAGACAGCGTAGGGACGTACTTTGTGAGTCTGAGTTACTGTTTTACTTTTGATAATTTCATCATAAACGCTGTTTCAAAAACCGTAAAAGCTAAATAAATAAGGAAAAAGGGGATTAAAAAGTGGCTGTCTTGTGGTTTTTTTACTTCAAAATAGGCAACAACCAATAGCACGGTTAAAAACATTTTGCCAATAATTGACCCAAATACGACTTGGAAAAAATCATTGGTATTTTGGTTCGCTGCCGTTTTATTTCCGAAAAGAAACATGATGATGCTTAAAATAGTATAAAAAGCAAGACTTAGTAGACTTAAATCCCAGTATGGTTGAAATATCGGAAAAGAATGCAGCCCAAAAAGTAAAAGCAGGAGAAAAGAAATTAAAGTGAAAAGTTGAGCGGTGAATTTTTTTGTTGTCATGGTAGGGTAGAGGGTCAGTTTTCCTTGTTGATTATCAAATCTTTAAGGGTAAAGTAGAAGGCAAGAAAAAGGAAAATCATCGATAGTAAAATCGTGAAAAGGGGACGTTCGTTTTGCATCCTGGCATCTAATTCTTTGCCAAGGAACGTCCCCAATCCTATGATAAACGCCATCTGGAAAGCCATGCCCATATATTTTAGGGCAGGGTTAATTGCTTTTTTAGTTGGCTGTTTCTTTTGAGTAGGTTGCTTTTCCGGCGATGTCTTTCGCATCGGATGATTTTGCGCCATTGACAATTTTATTAGCTGACTTTGAAGAGCCGTTAGAGTTAGTACCTGCTACTTTGTAAGAACCAGAAATAACTGCTCCTGATGCTACATTTAATTTTCCATACGCTACATCACCAGTAACTTTAGCTGACTCGCGAATGTTTAATAATTCTTTGACGTATAGCGTTCCTTCAAATCGACCTTCAATAACCGCATTTTGACAGCGTACTTCACCTTCGATGAAACCCGTTGGACCAATGATTACTTTGGCATCGCAAGTCAAAGTTCCTTTGATAGAGCCATCTACTCTTATATCGCTTTTAGAGGTCAATGTTCCTTCTACTGAGGTTCCTTCTACCAAGCTATTAAGGGAGTGACCCCCACCTGGTGCTGCACTATTTGAGGCTGATTTACCTGCATCTTTCTTTTTGTTACTTCCGAACATAATTAAGTTTTTTCAAAAAATTTAGGAATCCCAAATAACTCCCTTTTGCACTCAATAAACATATGAAACAGACTGCTAATGTAGCTGAGTGTTTGCCGATGTTTTAGTTCTTGAATTCCCCAAATAATTATTGCGTATGCAAAAATTATTTTTCAAGTAAAGTGTTTCAAAAGTTGATTAATGAATAAGTTATCCATTAAAAGTATTTTGTGTTTACCTAAATTTCTCTAAGGTTTGTTTAATTTTCTTCTTTAAAAAGTGTGTCATTTAATCCTATTAAAAGGTAAAGATGAAAAAAATAAATGAATTTATATAATTTTTATCTTTTTGATAACTAAAAAATGGAATCGGTATGTTGGATATCGAGTGATTTTATTTTGAAAGCTGTGGACTATTCTACTAAGATTTCAAAAAAAATATCCCGATAAAACTATGTTTTACCGGGATATTAAGTTCACTTATGTGAGTATTTTAACGTTTGTTGCTCAAGTCAATTACCAACCAACTTCGCTTAGTGAAATGAATTCAATAATTTGAACCATTATGCTTGTTCTTTTTCCTTCTAAAAACCTTTAAAAATAAGTCCG
>CAYUNA010000152.1:0-8617 GCA_964445895.1 uncultured Saprospiraceae bacterium
TATTGGGGTTAACGTGACGCAATTTTTAAATGATGAAATCAAAATTTAAAAATTGCGTCGCTACCCATCAAATTTAGAGCATGTTTAAATTTTACTCTCCTGATGACCAATGTTTTATGAACCTGACAATAAACTATTGATTATCAGTTCGGTAAAATTTTAAACATGCTCTTAAAAATATTCAACCATGACAAATTTATTTGTAAAATATCTATTTATCAGCGTCTTGTTGTTCGGACTCACATCTTGTGAGCCGCAACAGGATGGCGCGATAGATTTGGGTTTGCCACCAACAACGGCAACTTTTACCATCGAACCAACAGGTGAAATCAACACCTACACTTTGCGAAATACGACTGAAGGCGCATTTCTTTTTCAATGGGAATTTGGTAACGGCACAACGGCAACAGGTGAAGTCGTCGAAGTTTTTTACCAAAATATGGGCGACTACGAAGTGAATTTGACCGTATTTAACCAAGCAGGTTCGGCCTCTGGTACACAGACGATTAACGTAGCAGAGGATGCACCAATTGATTGTGATGCCTTAGATGCACTTAAATTTATCACCAACTGTGATAGTAAAGTTTGGCGATTAATTCCAGAAGCAGGCGCGTTATTCGTTGGTCCTGGCGATGGTAGCGGAACGACTTGGTTTGCAACATCTGAAGATGATGTTGATGTTCGGTTTTGCCAATTTGACGACGAGTGGACGTTCACGGTTAGTGGAGAGATGAACTACGATACCAAAGGTGATATTTGGGGCGAAGACTATTTAGGTTTCGACTTTGAATGTGCGGCAACGGCTGATTTAGGTCCTGCAGTAGCTGCCTGGGGTGACGGTATGCACAGCTTTGTGGTTACGGAAGCTTCTGGTGTTGAACCAGCTAAGTTGCAAGTCAATGGATTAGGCGCATTTATTGGTTTGCCAAAAGCAACAAACGGTGCAGAAGTGAATTTACCAGTCTCTTCTACCACTTATGATATTATCGGAATGACGAATAATGGCAATCAAGATATTTTGGAATTAGAAGTCAACTTCGGTCCAGGTGTTTGGCGTTTCAAAATTGCATCGTTTTAAAAATAGATGACAGTTGTGATGATGTTCAGGAACTCGAAGTAAATAACTTAACATTCTCTCTCAAAAATGTCAATTTATTTATTTCGCGTTCCTAAGGAAATGAGCGTTTGAAAGATTGGAACTATATCACAAGGCAATTTTTCTTGCTAAAAGAAAAATTAAATTCTAAAGACGGAACAATAACCTTATTTTTTTAAGAAAAAATAAGGTTATTGTTCCGTCTAAAAAAAAATCCGAGGTGCGGGCGGACAGAGCATCGCTATTGAACTTGCGAAAAATAATTCATATTGTCAAAAATAATTTTTGTCGAGTCAAGTGAGCAGGCATTTAAAATCCCTTAATTTATTAGTTTCGTAATCCTAACCAAAAAAACTTTATCAGTAATGCAGATAGACAAATTAAAATCAATTCTACTTTTGAGTGGACTATTTTTTCTTTTCAATAGTTGCTCAATTGGTCAGGATGGCTGGCAGATGGTGTGGTCAGATGAATTCGAATATGAAGGTTTACCAAATGCCGAAAAATGGAGTTATGACGTGGGAGACGGTTGCCCCAATATTTGCGGATGGGGCAATAATGAATTGGAACATTACACCAAAGATAGCCTAAAAAACGCTCGTGTCGAAAATGGACATTTGATTATTGAAGCGCACAAAGAATCAATTGGAAAGTCTCGTTTTTCCTCAGCGCGCTTGGTTTCAAAAAATAAGGGCGATTGGAAATACGGGAAAATTGAAGTTCGCGCAAAACTGCCTTCCGGGGTAGGGACGTGGCCTGCAATCTGGATGCTTTCGACTGATTGGGAATACGGCGGCTGGCCGGAAAGCGGTGAGATTGACATCATGGAACATGTCGGTTATGACCGCGATACAGTGGTCGGTACGGTTCACACCAAAGCCTATCATCACTCAATCGGTACGCACCAAAATGGTAAAATTATGAAAACAGACTTTGAGGAAAAATTTCATACTTTTGCCATTGAATGGTACGAAGACAAGATTGACTTTTTTACCGATGGTGAAAAATATTTTACTTTTGAAAACGAAAGAAAAACGTTCAAGGAATGGCCATTTGATAAGAAATTTCACTTAATTTTGAATCTGGCTGTTGGTGGAAATTGGGGCGGCAAAAAAGGAGTTGATGAAAATATTTGGCCACAAAAAATGGAGGTCGATTATGTGCGCGTTTATCAACAAGAAGAAGTGGCGAAAGCACAATCCGGGAAGTAATTGATTCGTTAAGGAGTTTATACAAATTCCCTGTAAAGCGATATTTTAGATATAATTATTACAATACTTTTAAGGGACGCGAATTAAATAAACTTCGGTTCTTGAAGGTTATTTAGTTCGCGTTCCTAAGCATACTCTCAACTCTATTTTAAAATTTAAAAACTAAAAAAATGAAAAATAACTTATTGTTTATCAGTATTTTAAGTGTTGCCTTGATGTGGACAGCTTGTGGCAAAGATGACTCTGGTAACGACGGGGATGATGGAGTGCAACCAACTAATCCAACGCTGTCTATTACTGATTTGACCAAATTTGAAGGAGACGAAAATAGCACTTTTGATTTTAAAGTTCGATTAAGCCGCGCCGCTGATGAAGTCGTAACGGTAGATTTTAAAACGGAAAATGCTGCGGCTACGGCGGGTGAGGATTTCATCGCTCAAAATGGGACACTGACTTTTGAACCCAATGATTTGGAAAAAATTATTGCTATCGAAATTGTGGCTGATACCTTAAAAGAGGGAGACGAAGACTTCATAGTTGTCTTGACCAATCCCGTCAATGCTGACTTCACAAAATCAGAAGGAATTGGTACAATGCGAAACGACGATACTTTTTTAGTGACGGATGGTGAAGGCTATGAAACTCCATTGAGTTATGCTGGTTTGGATTTGGTTTGGCAGGACGAGTTTGATGGCAGTACGATTGACATGCAAAGTTGGAATCATGAAACGGGTAATCACGGTTGGGGAAATCAGGAACTTCAAAATTATACAACGAGTTCGGCTAATTCTTATATTTCTGATGGAAAATTAGTGATTGAAGCCATCGAAGAGAGTTCTAGCAGTAGCAATTATTCTTCTGCAAGAATGACGACTCAAGGCAAGAAAGAATTTACTTTTGGCCGAATCGATATTCGGGCAAAACTGCCAAAAGGGCAAGGTATTTGGCCAGCATTGTGGAGTTTGGGTGCAAACTTTGGTACCGTTGGATGGCCGGCTTGTGGCGAAATCGACATCATGGAGTTGGTCGGTCACGAACCTAATGTAGTGCACGGAACGGCACACTGGGGACCACAAGGACAAAGTTTTAGTAATAATACAGGTGGCGCTTTTACGTTGAATGACGGAGAATTTGCTGATGAATTTCATGTTTTCTCCATTATTTGGGAAGCCAACTCGATTAAATATTTAGTTGATGATCAGCAATATAAAATCATCTCTTCAAATGACGTAAATGGTGCTTATCCATTTAATTCACCATTCTTCTTCATTTTCAATATTGCAGTTGGTGGAACTTGGCCAGGTAGTCCGGATGCAACGACGGTATTTCCACAGCGGATGTTTGTGGATTATATTCGTGTTTTTCAATAGGAGAAAGTTGACTACGCAGGTCTTTTATTCCTTTTGTAAAGTCATTTTGCATTTTTGAAAAATGGCTAAAGTTATTTTTCGAGGGGTAGGTTAGGTTCGATATTGATTGAGTTTTCCGACGGAAAACTCAATCAATATCGAACTTAAAACCCCCAAAGCGAGGTGGTTTTAGCCGCCGAGCCAAACGTAAAGAAAGTTTTTACACACTATAGAAATATCTACGGTATGTACACAAATTATCTTGATTAAAAATCAGATAGAATATTGTACATTTTCTATCTTTTGCTCCGGCTGAAAAAAGAAAATAAAATGTCAAAGTAGCTACTAACAATAAGCCTAAAACCACCCTTGTTTTCGCATTTAAAAAAATATGATTTCTAAATTATACATTGTCTTATTTCTACTGCTTCCTGTTTTGCTTTCTGGTCAAAGCACGAATATCGGCACACCATTTATACAAAATTATTTTAAGAAAGACTATCACGGAGGACTACAAACTCTGGATATTGCGCAAAGTAGTTCTGGAGTAATGTACTTTGCCAACAATGATGGATTGTTGACCTTTAATGGTACAGATTGGCAATTGTTTAGCTTACCTAAAAAAACCAATCTACGGTCGATTGCGATTGATGATTCTGGGAAAATTTATGCAGGGGGACAGAACGAAATCGGTTATTTTTTCCCGGATTCTATTGGTGTTTGGAAATTTCATTCTCTTTTGGAGACGCTACCTCCTGAACACACCGTATTTGATGATGTTTGGGACATTTCTATTGTCAATAATCTTGTTTTTTTTAGAACAGCTCACGAAATTTTTATTTTTGAAAATGACCTTCCCGTCAACTATTTTTCAGTACCAAAAGAGGGAGACCGAATTGATTTTTTGCAAAAATTAGAGCAAGATATTCTTATTCAAACCAATAAAAGCGGGTTGTTAAAATGGAATGGAAAGACTTTTGAAAAAATTAAAAATGGGGATTTTGTTATCGGAAAAAGAGTTGCTCGATTGCTAAAAATGCCCGATGGTTCGACTTTAGTACCAACGCTAAAAAATGGACTTTTTAAATATGATGGCGAAAATTTTGTACCTTTTTTGACTGATATTGACCCATTTTTAAAGGAAAATAGAATCCATGATGCCTGCTTACTCCCAAACAATCAAATTGCATTGGGGACAAACGTAGCTGGCTTGGTCATTCTTAATCAAAAAGGGCAACCACTTTGGCATCTAACCAAAAAACGGGGCTTGCAGAATGCCAATATCTTAACCACATTTTTAGATGCTTCCAACAACCTTTGGCTAGGGCTTAATAATGGAATTGACTATGTAAAAACCAGTTCTCCTTTTCAAATATTCTATCCGGATGATGAACTGGAAGGAACGGCATATTCTGCGATTGCACACGATGACAAGATATATTTTGGTACCTCGAACGGACTGTATGTAAGAGATTGGCAAACGTATTATAATCCAATGCAACAGTCTGAATATCAGTTGGTTGAAGGGACGCGTGGACAGGTTTGGGGACTAAGTGAAGTAAACAATGATTTGTTTTTAGGGCACAACGAAGGGGCATTTAGAGTAGAAAATAGTCGGGCAATTCCATTAAACAATAATATTGGCGCGTGGACATTTTTGCCAGATGGAGACGCGATGGTTGCAGGAACTTATACGGGCTTGCAATATTTTGAAAAGAACAATACGAACTGGCAGTATGTCCGTTCGTTTGAAGAACTGAAGGAGTCGTCGCGCATCATGGTCAGAGCGAAGAATGGTGAATATTGGATGGCACATCCGTATCGGGGCGTTTATAAAATTGGTCTGTCAGAAAGTCGTGAGACGCTCGCAGATGTTTCTTTTTTTGGAAAAAACAATGGTTTGCCTTCTAATTTAGGTAATTATGTTTTTTGTATTTTTAATCGAATTATTGTGGCTTCCGAAACTGAAAGTGGATTGTTTCGCTATGACGAAGCTACCGATAAATTTGTTCCCGATGAGCAATTGAATAAAATTTTTGGAGAAGAGACACAGATTATGCGCCTATTTGAGTCTCCAAATGGCGATGTTTGGTATGTAACAGCAGATGAAGTTGGCTATTTAAAAGTAATGGATTCTGGTTTGGAAAAAAAGGTCGAAAAGGTCGTTTTACCCATTTTAAAAGAAGAATTGGTTGGTGGATTTGAATTTATTCTACCATTAGATAAAGACAATGTTTTTATTGGTTTAGAAAAAGGATTTGTTCACTATTCCATGCCCAAAGAAGGGGAGATAAACAATAAATTCCCAGTAATTATCTCTAAAGTTGTTTCCTTTGGAGCGTCAGAAAATGTGTTGTTTGGCGGGGTGTATGTAGAAAAAAATCAGGTGATTGGTATCCAGTCTACTGCCAATATTCCTGAAATTCAACCAGCTCAAACAGGCGTTCGCTTTACTTTTTCCAGTCCTTATTTTGATAAGATAGCGTCTGTTCAGTATCAGTATCGACTCAATGGGTTTGAGGAGCATTTTTCTGAACCTTCCCACAAAATGGAGAAGGAATACACAAATTTAGCGGCAGGAACTTATGAATTTCAAGTGCGTTCCAAAGTGCCAGGTGGTGAATGGTCTGAACCCACTAATTTCCGTTTTGAAATGCTACCACCCTGGTATGCAACCTCGTCCGCTATGGTGATTTATGGATTACTATTTTTGGGCTTATTAGCGGGTCTGATTTGGATTCCAAGGCGACAGTACAAGCGCGAAACCGAGCAGTTAATCGTTGAGCATCAGCAAGTTGTAGAAAAAACGGTGCAAGAAATTGATCATTTGAAAAATGAAAAATTACAATCTGAAATTGAACACCAAAATCAAACTTTAGCATCGACAACCATGCACCTGGTACAGAAAAGCGAGATTCTCAATAAGTTGAAATCTGAGTTAAAAAAAGTTTCTAAAAATCTATCAGACCCCAACAATCGACGCGATATTAATCGCTTGGTTCGCCTCATCGATCAGGATGCTCGTCTGGATGAAGATTGGAATCAATTCTCTTTATTTTTTGACAAAGTACACAGTGATTTTTTGAAAAAATTACGGGAGAAACATCCAAATCTGACACCCAAAGATCATAAAATGTGCGCTTATCTGCGGATGAATTTATCGACGAAGGAAATTACGCCATTGATGAATATTTCGGTACGTGGGGTGGAGATTAGCCGCTATCGGTTGCGGAAGAAACTGGAAGTACCACAAGGGGAAAATCTAATCGACTTTTTGATGCAGATTTGATTTTATTGAAAAGTAAATTATCCAAAGATTTCTACTGTTTTTAATATCCTTCCCAATCAATTCTATCCCCAAAAATCACAATCTCCGCAATTGCCAATACCCCATTTTCATAAATATTGACCACATAAGTCCCATGGGCATAATTTTTCATGGAAATAGTATTTTGTGTTAGAACCTTGTTAATGAAGGGTTTACCATCCAATCCAATAATTTCAAAACGTGGATTTTCTAATTTTTCAAAATCCTGAATGACCAAAATATCATCTTTTGGATTGGTGTGTATATTAATGATATCGGGCATTGGTTGTGTCGCTTTTGACAAGTCTAAATCACCGAATAGCCATCGATATGCCCCTTCAAATTCTCTTGCCCAGTACCATTCTGAATGCTCGCCATCGGCATCAATATCTACGAAGATTTCTTTATCTGAAAAGCCCGCCTGCCGCAATGCACCTGCCATACCTTGCACATCACCGACCACGCTACCGCCATCTTCCCGCTGTCCCGCAAGCAAATAGACTTTCATTGGATGCCGCTTTTTTATACCCATTGTATGCGCATAAATCGAGTCTTTATTTATCCAAAAAGCAGGAGAAAAAACGCCGGCTTTACTAAAAATATCATGATGCTTCACCAACCCATAATGTGAAATCAGACCGCCCAGCGAACTTCCCATAATTCCTGTCGTCTCTCGATGCGGTAGCGTTCGATACATTTTGTCAATTTTGGGTTTCAACTCATTTGCCACAAAATCGAGATATTCGTCACCTTCGCCGCCGCCATATTTGGCGTTGAGCCAAGGCGTATATTCCGAAATCCGAGCGTCTTCGCTATTGTCAATTGCGACAACAATACAGCCATAATCCCCTTCTTTTGCCAACCGATTGAGCGTTTCATCCACTTGCCATTCACCCGAAAAACTGGTACTGGCATCAAACACATTTTGCGCATCCTGCATATACAAAACAGGATAACGTTTGCCCGAAGTTGCATAATCTGGCGGTAGGTAAATCAAAATTCGTCTTTTCCGATTCAGTTGTGAAATGTAGTAATCATTGTCAAAGACCGTTACATTAGCAGCAGCAGTACTACCAGATTTTTTGAAACCATCGGTTAAATCTATCCAGTTTTCAATGCGCACTTCCACATATTGCTGTCCGCCTTGATAATTCACGATTCGATTTGGCAAATGAAGCCCTTCAGCTGTCGTTTCTACGCTGTCCCAATTGCCTCGTGCAAACTTGAATTCTACCTGACCAACGGATGGATTAAGTGAAATTTGATAAGTTCCATCTTCATTTTGCATCATTTTAAAATTAGCATCGCCAGGATTCCAATTTTGAAAATTTCCTGCAATATGAATGCCATCCAATGCAGGTGTATTGGACGGAACACTAACGATTTTTATAGTTAATTGAGCCATAGCAAATTGTGCAAAAAGTAATATTCCAAAAGTGGAGATATTTTTGAATTTCATAATTAGTTGATTAGACTTTATGAATGAGGTTAAGTGAGATTTAAACGCCGTCATTTTGTATTTTCGAAAAATGGCTAAAGCCATTTTTCGAGGGTAGGTTAGGGGCAAGATTGATTGAGTTTTCCGTCGGAAAACTCAATCAATCTCGCCCCTAAAACCCCAAAAGCGAGGCGGCTTTAGCCGCCGAGCGAAATG
>CAYUNA010000153.1:0-8610 GCA_964445895.1 uncultured Saprospiraceae bacterium
CGTTTTGCTCCATCTTTAGAATTTAACTTTTCTCTTAACGAAAAAAATTGCTTTTTAAAGCCCACATCCACTGTGCCGCATACAAAGCGCATTTCTTTCCTACACATCATAATTCAAAACACTTCCCAACCAACGCTCCATATCCGCTACCGACATCCCTTTTCGCGCCGCATAGTCTTCAATCTGGTCTTTAGACAAGCCCGTTACCGTAAAATATTTTGACTCTGGATGCGCAAAATACCAGCCACTAACTGCCGCTGTTGGATACATCGCACAACTTTCCGTTAGTTTAATACCTGTGTTTGCTTCGACATCCATCAACTTCCAAAGTACTTGCTTTTCCGTGTGTTCCGGACACGCAGGATAGCCTGGTGCAGGTCGGATTCCTTTATATTTTTCAGCAATTAAATCTGTATTTTCCAAAGCTTCTTCACTTGCGTAGCCCCAAAATTCTTTACGAACGCGTTCGTGCATACGCTCTGCAAAGGCTTCCGCCAAACGGTCAGCGAGGGCTTTCACCATAATAGCGTTATAATCATCATGGTCTGCTTCAAATTTTTCAACCCATTTTTCAATACCAAACCCAGTCGAAACTGCAAATGAACCGATATAATCCGTTTTACCCGTTTCTTTTGGTAAAATGAAGTCCGTTAAGCAAATATTTGGCTGACCTGCTGCTTTTTTGACTTGTTGTCGCAAATGGTGGAAATTTTCAATCACCTCTCCCCTACTCTCATCTTTATAAATTTCTAAACTGTCATCATTCACTACATTTGTCGGATAAATCCCAATGACCGCCCGCGCCGTCAACCAATTTTCATCAATCATGCGGCGCAGCATGCTACGAGCATCATTGTACAATTTTTTCGCCTCTACGCCCAGTTTTTCATCTTCTAAAATCGCTGGAAATTTACCGCGCATTTGCCAACTGGAGAAGAATGGTGTCCAGTCGATATATTCTGCCAATTCTTCAATGGAATAATTGTCAAATACCTTAGTTCCAATAAAACTTGGTTTAGTAGGCGTGTAATTATCCCAATCTAATTGTAGTTTGTTCTTTCGCGCTTCATTAATGGTCAGATATTGCTTGTGCGATGTTCGGTTTGCCCGTTGGGTACGTACCCGTTCATATTCTTTTTTGGTATCCAAAATAAAATTGCTCCGCAAGTCTTCATCTTCACTCAATAAGGCCGATGCCACATTAACACTCCGACTAGCATCTAAGACGTAGTTGACAGGCGCAGAATAATTGGGCTCAATCTTTACGGCAGTATGCGTCTTGGAAGTTGTGGCACCACCAATCATCAACGGAATTTTCATACCTCGACGTTCCATTTCTTTAGCAACATAAACCATTTCATCCAAGGATGGCGTAATCAAGCCACTCAGACCGATAATATCCACATTTTCAGCAATAGCGGTATCCAAAATCTTCTTAGCAGGCACCATTACGCCCATGTCGATGATGTCGTAATTATTACAACCCAGAACTACCCCAACGATATTTTTACCAATGTCATGCACATCACCTTTCACCGTTGCCATCAAAATTTTTCCTTTAGAACTCTTGCCCGAAGCCGCTTTTTCCGCTTCAATAAATGGCGTTAAATGCGCTACTGCTCGTTTCATCACCCGCGCACTTTTGACAACTTGTGGCAAAAACATTTTACCTGCTCCAAATAAATCACCAACGACCGACATCCCGTCCATCAATGGTCCTTCAATGACTTGTAACGGTGATTCGTGCTGTAATCGTGCTTCTTCGGTATCTTCAACAATATAATCCGTGATACCACGCACCAAAGAATGTTCGAGTCGTTTTTGCAACGGATAGTCTCGCCATTCGAGGTTTTGCACCAATTTTTTACCGCCTTCTCCTTTGACGCCTTCCGCAAAATCAATAAGTCGCTCCGTCGCATTATCCCGACGATTAAACAATACATCCTCCACTCTTTCCATCAATTCTTTTGGCACATCTTCATACACTTCAATCATCCCGGCATTCACGATACCCATGTCCATTCCTGCTTTGATAGCATGGTATAAAAATGCGGAATGCATCGCTTCCCTCACAACATTATTTCCTCTAAAACTAAAGGAGAAATTACTAACTCCACCGCTAATTTTCACACCCGGACAGTTCGCTTTTATCTCCCGCGTCGCCTCAATAAAATCAACACCATAGTTATTGTGCTCTTCCAGCCCCGTCGCTACCGCAAAGATATTGGGGTCGAAGATAATGTCCTCCGCCGGGAAGCCCACTTCTTCTGTCAAAATTTTATAAGCTCGCGTACAAATCTCTACTTTTCGGTCTTTGGTATCTGCTTGTCCTTCTTCATCAAATGCCATTACAACAACAGCAGCCCCGTATTTTCGGGCAAGATTGGCTTGCCGCTTAAATTCTTCCACGCCTTCTTTCATCGAAATGGAATTCACGATACATTTGCCTTGCACGCATTTCAGACCAGCCTCAATAACCTCCCATTTTGAAGAATCAATCATAATGGGCAACTTCGCAATGTCTGGTTCTGCCATCACTAAATTCAAAAATTTAACCATCGCTGCTTTGCTATCAAGCAAGCCTTCATCCATATTTACATCAATGACTTGTGCGCCACCTTCGACTTGATGCTGCGCTACAGAGAGTGCTTCGTCGTAAGCATTCGTTTTGATGAGTCGAGCAAATTTTCGGCTACCCGTCACATTAGTTCGCTCACCAACGTTGACAAAATTCATTTCAGGTCGTAAAATTAACGGCTCCATACCACTATACATCGTCAGTGGCTGAGTCGTTGGAATTTCTCTTGGCTGAATATCTCCGACGTGTTCAGCAATATGTCGGATGTGTTCTGGCGTTGTGCCGCAGCATCCTCCTAAAATATTGACAAAACCGTTAGTCGCAAAATCCTCCACGTAGCTACACATTTGGTGCGGCGTCTGGTCATACTCCCCCATTTCGTTCGGTAATCCAGCATTTGGATAGGCGTGGATATAGCAATCTGCAATTTTTGATAAGGCTTCGATATGTGGGCGCATTTCTTCAGCTCCTAAAGCACAATTTAGACCTACACAGAAAGGGCGGGCGTGTTTGATAGAAATCCAAAAAGCCTCTACTGTTTGACCAGATAAGGTTCGTCCACTCGCGTCGGTGATTGTTCCAGAAATCATGACTGGAATACGGATTCCACGCTCTTCATTCAATTCTTCGATAGCAAAAATCGCTGCTTTTGCATTTAAGGTATCAAAAACGGTTTCAATCAACAACATGTCTGCACCACCATCCAATAATCCACGGCCTTGTTCGATATACGCGTCCTTAATCTCATCAAAAGTAGCTGCCCGATAACCAGGGTCATTCACATCTGGAGATAAAGAAAGTGTTTTATTGGTTGGTCCGATTGCTCCCGCTACGAAGCGTGGTTTATCTGGGTTTAATGCAGTATATTCATCTGCTGCTTTTTTGGCGATAGCCGCCGCTGCCTTGTTCATTTCATATACCACCGCTTCGGTATTGTAGTCCGCTTGTGCAATACTTGTTCCCGAAAAAGTGTTGGTTTCGATAATATCTGCACCTGCTTCCAGGTACATTTTGTGAATTTCTTCAATCACATCAGGTCTTGTCAAAGACAACAAATCATGGTTCCCCTTGAGGTCACTAGGGTGATCTTTCAAAATCTCTGCTCGATAATCTGCTTCTGTCAATCCATATCCCTGAATCAACGAACCCATCGCACCGTCAATGATTAAAATTCTATCTTTTATAGCTTCTTGTAATGTCTTGCTCATGTTGTATGGTATCTATATTTTGCTGATAATTTTGAAAAATATTTTGCTCTATTAAGACAGTTATTTTTGCAAAAAGTCAATTAAAAAGCTCTATTTTATTTAAAAGATTGCAAAGATGAGACAATTGAGGGGAGAAAGTCAAATTTTTCAAGTTTTTTTGGGGATTAATATACTGATGTTACACACCTGTGGGATTCTCAAGAGATAATCCCCTTGTGGCGGTTCAAAAATCAGAAAACGACTTAAAGATTTTCGCCACGAGATATACAAAGTGCGTAACATCAGTTATTATATTTTAAAAATCCAATCGGTTCCTTCCAATGTTCATCCGGATGCCCGCCCCAAAGTAGGCATCTGTATCGTCTCGGCTATCCAAATCGCTATCTATCACCCGCTGAAAATACTCCAATTCAAAATAGAGATTGTGCCAAACCTGATAACTCACATCCAAACCCAAAATCGTAATATCAGCCCCAATCCCCTGTCCGGTTTCATTATCGTTAATTGTTTCCACAAAAGATTGACCAGTTTGTCGTAAAATATTACTACCCCAATGTGTAGCGTTATTGTCCTCATCTTCGCCGTAATTTGACCGAATAATTCGTCCTTGAAACGCCAATTTTTTAGTTGGTTGATAACGCGCTTTCAGTATCAATTCCTTGAAATTACCCCCTAACGGATGCGCTAATGCCTGATTACTATGGGAGTAACTTGCCCCAATACTGTCTCGGTGCGTATAGGTATAAGGTCTAACAGTGTTGATTTCTGCTTGCAAATCCAAATGATCAACACCAAACGCATCAATGTATTTTGCACCAGCTTGAACACCAAATTTATTGGCCCACCAGCCAAAGCCTTGAGAAAAATTAAATTCATCCAAAACAACCTGCCCATACAACTGAAAACGATTCCACATATTCCAGCTAAAATTTGCGCCGACAAGTACATTATCTGGACTACCAATCAGTTGTTCTACACTACGATACAAAATCACGGGGTTCAAATATTGCAGTTCAAACTGTCCATTATCATCCCGATTGAAAATCGTCGCTTCAAAAAAGCCAAAAGTCGCCCCTTTCCACAGTTTCATAGATAAATAATGGGCTGCCATATATTTTTTGGGAACGCGAAAATCTCCTACGTCACTATTCGGAGAGATTGCATTGAGTTCTGCGAAGATATTTTGATAATGAAATTTCCAAATTTTCCAATTGAGCTTTAAATGCAAATAATTGGTCGCAAAATCAGACATCAACAATGACCGATAACCGTTTCCAATAAAATTATTACCATGCCCAAATTGAACACCAACGTGTTTGCTTACATTAAAACCAACCATTGCTGTCCCATAATTATAGTCTATTCCATTGTCAAAATCAAAAACTTTAGATTGATAGCTTTTTACCAAACCAGCAGTTGGATGGGTATCAAATTGTTGTCGATATCGATTCACATAATTTGGAAAACGTCCCTGTACTTCAACAATATTGGTATAAATAAATACTCGATCATCAATACCCGCACGGATTTCTAAACCTCTTTTATTTAAAAATAAAGCGTCTGAATCAGAGTCATCTAATTGAGCATTTACTCGAAAATCCAACATCGGATTTACCCGAAAATAAAGGGAAGGTTTATTCAGTTCAAATAAGTTTGCAGGTGTTCGATATAGATATTTTAGCAGTGGTTTTTGCGTCTCAATATATCGGTCGTCTTTCTCACAGGCTTCAATTTGTGTATTTTTTGTATAATAAACTGTTCCCGTACTATCTTGAAATGCTTCTGCGTAAACGGATTCCTTTTTACCAACTATCGTCGTAGGTTGGTCTGCACATAGCAACCATTCGTTATTGTCTTTAAAAATATAATACAAATCCGTCCGGTCTCTACTAGAAATAGCAACTTGGCTTGAATCAATTTGCATAGCATACCGTACCACATCGCCCCGTAGATAGGGACGAATTGCTGTGTGAATATCAGGATCAACGCCCGTCTTTATTGATAATCTATCGACGATGTGATAAGCATCATTGCCTTGCGGCAAGATTGTTCCCTGTGCTTGTAAAAAAGTATTTATTGAAATAAAAAATAGGAAAGTAGTCAGCCATTTGTTCATAAAAAAGTAGTTTTTGTTAATTTAGGGAGTTTGGAAAAATTAACGCAAAATTACAATAACTACTGAAGTAAAAAAAGATTTGTTGGTTTATTGCAAAACAGGTTAAGGACCGCAATGAAGCCATAAGATAATCTTACTCTGATTTATTATACCAATTTTCAAATTCACCTTTCGTCATATCCCGCGCACGAAGTCGATTACTCCAAGCTGTTGGATTGTTTTTTTCCAATTTTTTCTTGCGATTTTGTAAGTTTTCCATGATTTTAGCAAAATGGTCACCCTGTTCAAAAATTCGTTTTTCAATAAACCATTTGACCAAGGTTCCAGCCTTAGCCGGTCCCGATTCTGCTTTACTTTTGCTTTCAAAAATACGCGTTACTTCCTCAAAATACCAATCTTCAAAACCACGAAATTCAGAACTCAAAATACGACTCAACATCTCCATTGCGATCCCATCCCGAATACCATAGGCCACCAGTTTATCAAAGGCAAATTGCTGGGAACGAGACATTCTATCCAGGCGCATTGGCTCAAATAAATTTCCTTCTTCCGTACTTTTTTTAGTAGTTGTAGTGTCAGAAAAGAGAAATTCTAATCCCATAACTTTTCTGCCTTTTCGGACGTCTTTATACTTAACTTCGATACTCGTATGATTATTAATTTCTTTCATCATCACTTCCAAAACTCGTCGCTTGAAATTTCTCCAATCTTTGTATTTATTACCAACACCTAACAATGCTTTCAGCTCGTCAATACTGTATTGTAATTTTGAAAATTGCTCATACCGGCACATTCGATCACGATGCGCCCGGAAGACTTGAAACATCCGAACAGAGAAACCAGAGGTTAAATTTAACGTTTCTTGATAGTCTATTTGTGTATATTCTTTTAGCTCCAGCAAAAACGGTTTCAATTTCTCAGAAAAAAGAAATTCAAGGCAAACTTCTCCTTTCTCATTGTGCGCCGGCGTGATACTCTGAAACCAGTTAACCCGACCGGGCAAACGTCGTCCTTCATATTCGATATTGGTCTGAAATTCTATTCGTTTCTCCATGATTCGATCACTGAAACGTTGCATTTCTTCGTAAAACGAACCATTTTTTTTGCTGCTGTCAAGCAACATTCTCTTGAGTTCGCGTAGAGGAACCATCTGCTCATGCAGATTGAGTTGCTTTACAGGATCAAGCCTCGACACTAAATAAAGGATAACTTTTTGTTCCTTTGCGGTGAGGGAGTATTGCGCATTGAAAACGAAAAAGTTCTCAATGCGGGCAATTTGCTTCGGCTGAATGGACTTTTGACTCATTAGTACGTTAATTTGACCTCAAACCTAAAACCAATTGTGTACCATTCCAAATATTTTTTGACACGATATTCATTTTTTTTTCAAAATAGCACCATTTATGTACACGTAAGGTCTAAAATAGCACCATTCGTGTACACATCACCCCATTCATGTACACAATAGAACATTGAATTAATTTATTTTTTGCAGTCCTTTTCCTATTTTTTTTCGAAAATAACTTAGAAAAGGTAATTTATTCCATGCTAATATTTTTTCCCCATTATTGTACACGATAATTTTGAAGAAGTATAGCATATTAGCTAAACAATTGAGTACATAAATGGTAAAAGCTCTCTAATTATTACAAGTTCTCCCCATTAACGTACACAATAAATTAATATAAGTGGATTTTAATAGCCAAAAGTGTAAAATATGGTTAAAATGCTCCTTTTTAGCCCCATGAACGTACACAATACAATCATTTTAATCCCATTTATGTACACGTTGCTTTTGAAATATGCCTCAATTTATAGTGTACTTAAAAGGGGTTTTGCGAGAAAATTTCAAAAAAAAAGGGGAATTTAACCCCATAGACGTACACAATGTAAGCCAATAAGTCCATTTCTCTACAATTTAGGTACACAATGCCCCATTATCGTACACATTAGTTCCTAATATTGTACACAATTCAAGAAAAACTCATCCCATTGACGTACACAATCAACCGTTTTTTATTACCATTGATGTACACATTAACCAGATACCATTAAAGTACACAATAAGGCTCAAGTGCCTGTAAAATAAGGGGGTTGAGAGCTTAACAAATAATGACGTGTACATATTACAAATATAAAGACTAAAGAGATTAAAGATAAAAAGTCTTAAAAAAGGACGTTTTCAATCAATTTTTAAGACTTAAAATATTTAATCTTCCGCAATTGTGTACTTAAATGGGGCGAAAACTAATTATCCTTTCTTCAATTCGCGTTCAAGTAGCCTTAAAATATAGTCTCTCATACTCACGCCACTCAATACTGCCTTGACCTTTAAGCGAGTATGCATCTCTGCGGGCGTATCAATCGTTAAACGGACAAGCTTTTCAGGTTCCGTGGGCTTTTGTGGCTTCTTTTTAGTGGATTGTGTACGTGAATTGGGTTGTGTTTTGGCTACAGGTTCTGGTTGCTTATCCGCTTTAGATGATTTATTAGTAGAAGATTCATCAGAGTGCAAGGACTCTACTTTCTCTTTTACCTCCTCCAAATCCTTAGTGCTTTTTCGAAGTGGAATTTTCGAAGCAAGTTCTGGTTGTGGCGTCGTTTTTTTATTTTTTGCTAAAGTCGAAGTTACATTAAATTTTTTCTTTGCCATGATATGCTGGATTTAAATTTTTTAAAATAAGCAGTTTGTCTTAGTAGTAAGTCAA
>CAYUNA010000154.1:0-8565 GCA_964445895.1 uncultured Saprospiraceae bacterium
AATAGGAAGGTGACAAATGTGGTAAAAAGTCATTTTGTATTTTCGAAAAATGGCTTCAGCCATTTTTCGAAGGGTAGGTTAGGGTCGAGATTGATTACAGCGTAAAGTAAGTTTATTTAAATTTTCTCAAAGGGAATTTGAGGGATAAAAAGCGTTTGCAAAAACGCTTTTTATCCCTCAAGAACCCCACCCGCGTTGCCGCAGGCAACGCGCATTGTTTTTTTTGAAGCTCGAAAATCTTGCGATTTTCTCGCTTCTCACAATTTGAATAAACTTTTTACACAGTGTACTGATGATAGCAAAACAGTAAGTAGCATTACTTTTGATATCCAACCAAACAAAAAAGGTCTCCCTCCTTTGCAGGAGAGAGACCTAACTTTAAAGCAAAAGCTTTTAAAAAAATGCGTCACCTTATCGGACAACGGCAAATTTTTCACTCATCTGTTTCTCACCAGAAATCACGCGAACCAAGTAGTAGCCTGGCGTGAATTGACTTACGTCTACTCGTGTTTGGTGTGCACCCGCAGGCGTGTCCAATTGCTGAACAATGCGTCCGGTGAAGTCGGTAATGATTAACTTGGTATCGTGCATTTCTGCAAATTGATACGCTACAGTCAATTGGTCATTAACTGGATTTGGGAAGATTTTCAATTCATTAGGTGTATCCAAAAGATAATCTTCATTGTCTAAATCGTTGTCTTCACGTTCTTCGACCTCATTGGCTTTAAATTTATTATCATTTATCACTAATGGATTAGCTAAACCACTTGCGGTATTGATGCAGCCAGAAATTGCAACATCGTCAATATAAACCCAGTCTGCATTTCCAGAAGCATCACATCGGAAGCGTAAAACAGTACTAGCTGAAAACGGTCCATTGATGGTTACTGAGTCAAATTTTCGTTGCCCATTTTCAAATTCATCGCCTCGATTCCATTCTTCTACGGTTACAAATGATGCACCGCCATTATTTGAAATTTGCAACCAAAAATCTTCATTGGCATTGTCCATACTACGAGCAATATAACTAAAATCAACCGTTAATTCTTCGTAAGCAGACAAGTTTAAAACATCAGTTGTCATGGTTGAAGTACTGGTATTGTCTCGCAAACGCACACAGTAATTGCCGCTGTTAGCATAATTTGCATCGTTGGCACTTCGGCGACAATCAGAGCCACCATCGTTCCAAATGCCCCAGCCACTTTCAAAATTATTGCTATTAATAACTTCATAAGTACATTCACCGCCAGCACCTGCTTCCTTGATGTCAACCGTATAATCTTCGACTTCTCCATAAGTAAAGGTACTACAAGGGTCAGGTGTTCCACCCCATTGCATGCTAACGCGCATTTGCGTTTGACCTAAAGAAACTTCTGTAGGAATATTAATCAGGCTACTAATTGCAGCATCAGAACTTCCAGAGAAAACTTCTTCACCTGCATCATCAAAATCACTATCCTGGTTAAAATCAATCCAAATTTTCCAATTTTCAGTATAAGTACTGGAAGCAAAACCTGGTGTCAATAACAAATCGTGTTCGCCACCTTGTTCTAATGTAAAAATATAGCCAGTGAAATCTGCATAACCATTATTATTACCTGAGACATTTGCATCACCGTCGATGGCAACGCTTTCAATAAATTCATAATTGGTATTCAAACCTTCACTTTCGCAGTAGTCTTCTGTTGGCGGTGTCGCATCATTAATTGTGATGGCTTCACTAACCTGACAACCGTTTGCATCAAAAACATTAACTTCATAATTACCTGGCGCGAGTCCAGTAATTGTTGCGGTGTTGCCGCCGTTGCTCCAATTATACGTGTATGGAGGCGTTCCTCCTGTGGCTGTTACAGTTGCAGAACCGTTGTTTCCACCGTTTGCGTCTATGCCCGATATAGTGGTGATTATTGCCGATGGCTCGGAAACAGTCACAGTAGCCTGAGCCATACATCCTGCGTCATCTGTCGCTACGACCGTATAGCTTCCTGCTGGGATATTATTTAAATTAGGACCACCAGTGTTGCCATTCCAAGTGTAGGAAACATTGCCATTTCCACCAGAAATCGTCGTAAACGCAGCTCCGTCATTTAAACCATTACAACTGGCGTCAGTACTATTTGCTGTAATGGTAAAACCTGATGGTGAAGCGATAGTCACACTCCCCGTTTCAACACAGCCATTGGCATCCGTAGTGGTCACGTCATATGTACCACCCGACAAACCCGTAATTGTTGCTCCCGAATCTCCTGTACTCCAAATATAAGTGAAAGGACTAATGCCACCATTTGCGGAAGCAGTAGCCGTTCCATCTGCGGCATCACAGCTGGTATCCGTTCCTGATACGCTCAAATTAATTGCAGATGGTTCGGAAACAATCGTCGTTGCAGAAGCAGTACAACCTGAATCGTCAGAAACAATAACCGTGTAAGTACCTGCTGGAATATTATCTAAATTAGCCGTACCAGTGTTGCCATTCCAAGTATAAGAAATATTGCCATTGCCACCAGAAACTGTCGCGAAAGCCGCACCATCACTGAAGCCATTACAAGTGACATCCAGACTACTTGTTGAAACAGATAAGCCTGAAGGAGAGGTTATGGTTACATCTTCAATATTCATACAACCATTTTCGTCCGTTGCCGTCACGGTGTAAATTCCTGCATCCAGATTTGTAATAGTTGCCGCAGTTGAACCTGTATTCCATTGGTAAGAGAATAAACCTGTTCCGCCAGAAGCATTTGCAGTAGCTGAACCATCTGCACCATTACAACTTGCGTTTGTGCTAGTAATTGAGATAGAAATTGGGTTTGGTTCGCTAATCGTAACAGTAGTAAAAATAGAACATTCGTTTTCATCCATCGCAGTAACTAAATATATACCTGCACCTAAGTTAGTTGCCGTCGAACCTGTTTGACCATCACTCCATTCGTAAGTAATCATGCCCGTTCCACCAGAAGCAGAAGCAGTAGCTGTTCCATCCGCAGCGCCATTACAAGTAACATTTGTACCAGTAGCAGAAATGGTGATTTCACTTGGTTCGTTGATAGTGACAGAACCAGTTGCGGTACAGCCCGCTTCATCGGTTGCGGTAACGTTGTAAGTGCCAGCGATAAGATTCTCGATAGTCGCACTGGTTTCGCCGTTGCTCCAATTATAAGTGATTGTGCCGTTTCCACCGTTAGGATTTGCTGAAGCAACACCATCGTTTAGACCATTACAAGAAGCATCCTCGCCGAATATAGAGAGCGTAAATGGTGCCGCGTCGTTAATGGTAATGCTGCCAGTGGCTATACATCCATTGTCGTCGGATGCGGTAACGGTGTAAGTTCCCGCTGCTAAGTTTTCAATTGTTGCGCCAGTTGCGCCATTGCTCCAATTGTATGATATTGTGCCAGTTCCACCTGTTGCATTTGCGGAGGCAACACCATCGCTAGAACCATTACAAGAGACATCTTCACCATTCATAGACACAACGATTTCCGCTGGTTCGTTGATAGTTATGCTGCCAATTTCAGTAGAAACACCATCCGATACGGTTACAGAATAAGTTCCCGCTGCTAAATTCTCAATGGTTGCGGTATCGTCGCCATTACTCCAAGTATAGGTAAAGTTGCCTGTTCCGCCTGAAGCGGTCGCCGTTGCTGTTCCGTTATTGATGCCAAAACAATCTAAGTTTGTACCAGTAACATTTAGGGTAATTGGAGCTGTTGTTGGTCCTGTAATATTAACAGTATAATCTTCGGCTTCTCCATCAGGGAAATCGCCGCAATTTGGTGGGACGGTATTGTATCTCATGCTTACACGCATCCGAGTTGTGCCTAATGGCGCATCGGCAGGAACAACAAAAATACCCGTAATTGTTGCATCACTCAATTCAGGAGCGAAAACTTCCTCGCCAGCATCATCAAAATCTAAATCTTGATTGTAGTCAATCCAAATTCTCCAACCTTCTGGATAAGATTGTCCGAGAAAACCTGGAGTCAATGTAACATTTGCTGTAGAGCCCTGCTCTAAATCGGTGACAATTGAAGTATAATCTCCATATCCGCCATCATCGCCACTGACATTATTCATCGCGTTTAATGCAACAGCGTCGATAAATTCAAAATTTTGATTTGTACCTTGAATGGTACAATAAGATGGTACATTATCATCTTGAACAGTGACGGTCTGTGAAACGGTACAGCCATTTGCATCCGTGGCAGTGACGGTATAATCGCCAGGAGCAAGTCCTGTGATTGAGGCACCTGTATCACCATTGTCCCAAGCATAACTGTAAGGAGATGTTCCGCCGTTTGCTGTGGCAGAAGCTGTTCCGTTATTGCCGTTATTAGCAGGATTCGCAGAGGCATTTACTCCTAAAAGACTTGGTTCGGAAATAGTAATAGAACCCGTTGCTGTAGTGCTTCCATCATCGACGGTCACCGTATAAGTACCAGCACTTAATCCGTTGATTGTTGCTGTGGTTGCGCCATTGCTCCAATTGTAAGTATAGTTGCCAGAACCACCTGTTCCGATAGCAGAAGCTGTTCCATCATTGGCATCAGTACAAGAAATATTTGAGGAATTTACCGATACGCCAAGAGGCCCTGATGTGCCACCAGTTACCAAAGTTGGGGTTTGTAAAGCACCTTCTGAAATGATATTTCCATCCGTTACCGAAGCGATATTTGGAATGTACAATGCTAAATTATTGATGGTAACATCATCAATATACCATCCTAAACCTGCAACCGTAACGTCGCAATTCATTTGAAAACGAATCAAGACATTTTGACCAGCATAAGCAGATAAATTTACGGAAGTAGTGATAAAACCACCACTATTTCCTGAAAATGCCGGGCGTGAATTATTGATTGTACTATTATAGCCATTGGTTGTCATATCATTGCCGAGGTCAGTCCAGGTCGTTCCGTTATTAGTAGAAATTTCAACAACACCGCCATCCCAGGTTGCCTCAGTATTGTAATTGTGAGCAAACGTTAATATACTGGAATTGGTCAATCCTTTTTCCGTGGCAACGACTAAATTAGCAATACTCGTTGTGCCAACATCTGCTGCAAACCAAGCATTCGAACCACTATTCGTCGTTCCTGATTGTAAACCCCAAGAGGAATTTCCTGTGTTATCGGTATTCCAATTGGCCGTACCGCCTTCCATATTATCATTAAAATCAGGCACATTTCCATTCAAACTACCATCCACTTGAACGGTGAAACTAACAGTATGCGTTGCATTATTTGCTAATGAAACACCAGGGAAAGAAACCGTATTTCCGCTCAAAGAACCACCGATAACCCAAGTTGTATTAGCTGGCAAATCATCAGAAATAACGACATTATTTAAAGTCGAACCTGTATTATTAGTTGCTGATAAAGTATAGGTAATATTTCCACCAGGAGTCACTTGCGTGATATTTGCCGTTTTATCTAAACCAATCGAGCAAGAAGGAGGTAAATCGAATGCCTCTGTTCCATCTGTATTAGAAGCAGACGAACCCTGGTCAGCACTAAAACCTAAACCCCGGCGAGCGAAGGATTCCCAAATTAAACATTGATTTGCACCGCCATTTAATGCTACATCGGCTGCCAAAATTGCATCCCGACCATCTACAAAACCAGGACCACAAGGCTGTAGTTTTAACCCTTCAATGACCAATGCCATTGCGATATTATTTCCACCAGTCCCATTATATAAGTCAGGGTCCCAGCCATATACATCAATCAAATCCCAGGTCATATCCCACAACATTGTTGCCCAAACCGAGCCGACACCATGTGGTACACTCACACCGCTACCAATTGTGGCGTAAGTCATTGGGTTGACATTGAAATCTGTACTATATGGAAACGGACGAATACCGCCGCCATTAGGACCTTGTCCAAATAAGTATGTACCCATCGGACGCGCGTCTGTTGCTTGGTCACCTGGCTCAATTGTCATCACTGTTCCGAAATAGTCAGACCAGCCTTCACCCATCTGCTCGTTGCCACTCAAACAACCAGAAGTACCTGGACCACCCGTCAAACGGATAGAGATACCGTGACCAATTTCGTGAACGACTACACCATTATCATAATCACCATCTCGACCGTTGCACAAGTACATTTGCATACGCGGATTAGAGCCATCAGGAGGCGTTGAGAAATTAGCATTACAAGTACCTGAGCCGTCTTGTGCTTCCCCATTTACAGAGTCACCGCCTTGACCACCTTGACTAAAATTATTCTCTTGGAAGTTTCCAGAAGCCTCATCGAAGCCGTAATTATACCAAACGTCGTGTGTAAGATTTGACCAGTAAAAAAGGTTGGTCAACGCGGCATCTTGGTAAGCTGTCGGATTTCCATCATCAACCCATGGAAAGTCAAACTCTAAATTTGCACCCCCATCAACACGAGCAGCATCGCCACCTGTTGGGCTATTGGTATCGTCATTATCAAGATAACAATCGACATTATTTCCACGAGTTACCGTGTAGTTTGTACCATTAATGGTGTGCCATTTGTCAGGTGAAGCGGTAGGATTTGCTAACCAGGGAGCTGTTACATTAGAACGACCACCGAAGTTAGGACTTTCCACAGGCACTTCAAAAACATTGTAAGTGTTAGGGACAACAAGGGAATTTGAATTTTCAGAAAAATGGTTTTTCTCGTTATGTGAATGACTCGTGCAATCTTCAGTATGAATGTGTCCGTCACCGAAATTACAATGGGTTGTCCAACTGATTTCTTGATGAATTTTCCCCGTGCGAGCATCTACGACATAATTCATATAGTCTTCTCCAACAACCTCATCAATTGCGATATCCCAAGCGAGATTTAAGTTGCCATTTTCATCAGCAATATAAACCATACGGGCAGGAATATCTGCATAAGAGATGCTTGGTGCAGTGTAAATCGCAGATTTTGCTGCACCGCGGTCTTCACTTTTAATTGTTTTTAATTCGCTACGATTGAGCGGATAAGCTTTCTGTTCGGCTACTTTGATAATGGCGTCGATAGCAGATAACGTCGCCTGACTTTGCACGTTGCGTTTTTCTAAGCCAGGTAAAAATTGGCTATTGGAGGTCAAAACATTCCCATTAACAATATGCACCGCGGCATTTGCATTCGTGATTTCGATTCCGTTCAAGGTCTGTCGAAAATAAATGTGGGTGATGTTGTTGGAGGTGTAATGGTCAGTAACGAGGGGATTTTGTAGGTCAGCTGGGGCATATTTACCTTGCTGAATTTCTTTTTGAAGGTGTGATTTAGCTAAGTCTAAGCCGATTTTTTGTGCATTGACAGGCAAACAGAAAAGGAGTGTGATTGCCCAAAAAAATAAGGTATTACCTACTCTCATAAATGTAATTGGTTTGAATGTTAGTAAAGTTATTTAATATAAGGTATGCCAACAACAGGAGCTCATCAAACGGCTGTTGTAAAAGCATATTTTGTTCTAATAGATTAGACTTTATAATGATATTTAAGCGGCTTTAAACGTTCTCTTTTGTCCTTGTTTTTCCTTTAAAATCAGTCAAAGGATTAACAATTATCCTTTTTTTTCTTATAAAAATAAGAACAAAATAACAGCGTTTAAATCTCACTCAACTTCATTCATAAAGTATATTACTGATAATTGGATAGCCAATTAAGTAAGTGTTTTTTGAAAAGAGGGTAGTATATCAAGAAAGTAGCTAGTAAACACTTTGTTGAGTGTTTAAAAGACTGACATGACTTGCCTGATAACAAAGGGAGTTTTCTCGTTCAGATTAGCTGGCTGGCTAATGCTTAGTTTTTGTTTAAAAATCTAGGTTTAGATGTAGAATAAAAGAATCTTGTAGGAGTAGAAATTAAATTGTGTTTATTGTTTGAACTTTATGCTGGCTTTGAAATAGAAATATTCTTGCGATGTTTTTTTAACACATTGCAATATTCATTAATTAAAGTTAATAAGTCAAGTTTTTGTTCGGTAAAATCTCGTTTTTATTCTCCAAAAATGTATAGTGTTTTTATTTTTTGTATTTAAACCTCTGATTGATAGGTTTTTATGGAATATGGGTGGGTTAATATTTTTTTTAATTTTCACCTAAAATGTTTAATTCAAGACATATTGAGAATGGAAATTCTCGCTTTTTAAAATATATTATTAGCCTAATGTTTAAATTTTAGGAGTAAAAATTGGATAACTTCAACTTTTGTAATACTTGAGATGGGGTTTTAAAGAAAGTGAATAAGGGAGTTTGTAGAAAATAACCTATTGCTATAATTTATAAAGTCTAATAGTAAAATTTGTGCTGGTAATCATCATTGGTTCAATTTTTGAATAATGAATAGTAGATTGCGAAAGTGCAGCATTACAGGAGAAAAAACCCTGTTTTTTTGATAAGTGCTTGAATTTTTTATCTTTTTTTTGAAAAAAAATAAATTTTTTCAGTACGGTATTAAAAAAAATCTGTATATTTGCGTCCGCTTTGAAAAAGAAGATAAAATTTTCTTCAATTTCATCAATCGGGTCGGTTGGCCGAGCGGTTAGGCAGAGGTCTGCAAAACCTCGTACAGCGGTTCAAATCCGCTACCGACCTCA